>PADT01000036.1 GCA_002700465.1 Flavobacteriaceae bacterium
AACTGGTGCATTCAACTTCGGTAAACCCTCGTTGGTTAAAAAATGGAAATAAGTTTTGGTATCATTATAAAACAACTGAAGGGTCTAGCTATTACATAGTTGATCCAAATAAAAAAACAAAGAAAAAACTTTTTGATAATGATAAAATGGCAGCATGGCTCACTGAGATAACTAAAGATCCCTACGATGCCAAGCACTTGCCTAAGTTTGATTTTAAATTTATAGATAATGAAACTGCCATTAAATTTAGAGTCACTTCAAAATTTGAGGATGAAGAGACTAAGGATTCCGAAAAAAATAAAGCTGAAAAAGATAAAAAAAATAAAAAAGTTTTTCTTTTAAAATATATTCTTGGAAGCAACAAGCTTACATTATTGAGCAATAAAAAAGCTCCAAAAGAAGATTGGAAAAAGTGGGCAAATATTGCTCCTGATAGCACGATAGTTTTTTATTCAAAAAAATTCAATTTGTATTGGATGGATAAAGAAAATTTTTTAAAAGCAACAAAGAACGAAAAAGACTCAACAATTGTAGAAAACCAATGGACTAAAGATGGCGTTAAAGACTATGGATATGGTGGTTATGGCAGAGGATTAGACAATGAAGAAATTGAAAAAAAGAAAGACGATAAGTTTCCAGTAAGGGGATATTGGTCTTCTGACTCAAAAAAGTTTGTATATCAAAGAACCGACAGTAGAGAGATTAAAGATCTATGGGTTATAAATTCAATTGCCAAAAAAAGACCCACTCTAGAAACCTATAAATACCATATGCCTGGTGAGAAAGAATATTATAAAAGAGAGGTTTTAATTTTTGATATCCCTAAAAAAGAAATAAAAAAAGTTGATCTTGACAGTTCCAAGCAACAATACATATCAATTTTTAGTAAGCCCAGGAAGCCCTCGCAAAATGAGAATGATTTTAAACCCACGCTTCTTCTTTCAGAAAAAAATAACATTTATTTTAATACAATAAGTAGAGACAGAAAAAAGCTAGATATATGTGTGGCAGATTTAAACACTGGAAAAGTAAAAGTTTTAATTAATAATAAAACTAATACCTACTTTTATGAAACTAAACCTGTTTATCTTATAAAAAATGAATCTGAAATAATTCATTGGTCCGAGGAAGACGGTTGGGGTCATTTTTATAGATACGATTCTAATGGAAATCTAATTAATCGTATTACATCTGGAAGTTATCATAGCTATAATATTAAGCATGTTGATGTAAAATCTAACACTTTATTCTTTTCTGCGCATGGAGTTAATAAAAATATTGATCCTTATTACGAACACACATATAAAGTTTCCTTAAACGGAGGAAAACCAAAAGTATTAAATAAAGGAAATTATAATACTTCAACAAGACACTCAGATAACCATAGGTTTTTTGTAAATAATTTTTCGAGAGTGAATACAATACCTAAATCTGATCTAAGAAGTTCCGATGGCTCACTAGTCATGAGTTTAGAAGAAGCTGATTTAAGTGCCTTGTTTGAAAGTGGATACCAATTCCCAGAACCTTTTAAAGCAAAAGCAGATGACGGGATTACAGATTTATACGGAGTTATGTATAAACCTTTCGACTTTGATAATCAAAAAAAATATCCTCTTCTTGAATATGTTTATCCTGGTCCTCAAACAGAGTCAGTAAATAAGTCTTTTTCAGCCCGTATGGACAGGTTGGACAGAATGGCGCAACTTGGTTTTGTGGTTATCACATTAGGTAACAGAGGAGGGCACCCTCATAGATCAAAGTGGTATCATAACTATGGTTATGGAGACTTAAGAGATTATGGCTTGGCCGATAAAAAATATGTTGCAGAACAATTAGCTAATAAACACTCTTTTATTGATATTAATAAAGTTGGAATATACGGACATTCAGGTGGTGGGTTTATGTCAACAGCAGCTATTTTGGTGTATCCCGATTTTTTTAAAGCAGCATACTCACAGGCTGGAAATCATGACAATTCAATGTATAATAGCTGGTGGAGTGAAACGCATCACGGCGTGAAGGAAAAAATTGACGATGATGGTAGTGTAAATTATGTTTATGAAATTGAAAAAAACCAATCATTAGCTAAAAATTTGAAAGGCAAACTTTTTTTAGTAACTGGCGACATGGATAATAATGTTCATCCTGGGGCAACAATAAGGGTTGCTAATGCGCTTATAAAAGCTAATAAAAGATTTGATTTAATGATATTACCTACTCAAAGACATGGTTTTGGGAATATGTCTGAATATAATTTTTGGTTAAGAGCAGATCATTTTTCTAAACATTTACTAGGAGTTGAAAATAATGAGGTAGATATTAAAATGATCCAAAAGGATACCCCAAAAACTAAATAAAAAATTAAATTTAATAAAATATGAAAAGAAAAGTGATTGCAATATGGAATGGTGGTGGAGCAGATGGAACTGGAGTTTTAACAGCTCAAAGTGGAGCCTTTGATAATATGCCATATAGTTTTAAAACGAGGTTTGAAAATGATAATGGTAAACTTGGAACAAATCCAGAAGAACTTATAGCGGCTGCACATGCTGGTTGTTTTAATATGAAGTTAAGTTTTGTTTTAAATGAAGCTAATTTTAATCCTGAAGAACTCAAAACTGAAGCTATATTAACATTTATTGATGGAAAAATTATATCAATTGAACTAAATCTGAAAGCAAAAGTACCTGGGATAACTAAGAAAAAATTTGATGAGCTTGCTGAAGATGCTAAAGCAAATTGTCCTATTTCTGGTGTTTTAAACTGTGAAATTAATTTAAACTCATCATTAATTTAAAGTTCTAGTTTCATTCCCTCTTCAGCAATATTATACCCTTTGTCTTTAACAAATTTATATTGATCGCTACTTTTGTCAAGTAAAGGGTTAGTATGGTTTAGATGTATAAAAAATATTTTATTTTTTTCTTCGAGTTTTACAGCGTCGAATAGTTCCATGCTTTCAACAACAAATGGATGAGGGATTTCAGAAACATCCCTATAGTTGATCTCTTTTGAATCATAAAAAGTTGCATCAATTAGTGCATAATCGACTTGCTTAATCTCATCAATTATAGATTTTTCCCATAAATACCATTTGTCAATATCTGGAATAAAAAGAACTTTCTTATTTGGACCATAAATTTTATACCCAACTGTTTCTGAAAATTCAGCTCTATGAGGAACTTCAATTGGTTGAATAATAACATTTGGATCAATTGAAAGTTTGGAATTATTATTTATTTCTGTAATTGAAATATTTTGTAATGAAATTAATTGACTCCAGGGTCCATTTTGTTCAAGAAATTTTTTCATTCTTGGCATTGCATAAACATTAATTGATTTCGAATTTAGAGCTTCTCTTCCAAAATACATTAAACCTGTATAGTGTCCAATATGAGCATGTGTTAAAAAAATACCTTTTAAATTTTTTTTAATTCCATCACCCATAAAATTAAGTTGTTCATTAATATCAGGGGAAGCATCAAAGAGGTATGATTCTTTGTTTTCATTATTAATTAACATAATTGATGTTACGTATCTTTTTTGTTCAATATTTTCACAACACAACTTATTGGATCCTAAATGTGGCAATCCGCCATCTTGAACAACTCCAAGAACCTTTAAACTATATGTTGAATTAACTTGATTAAATGCAATTAATGGTATAAAAAAAACAAATAATATTGGATAGATTCTATTCATTAAATCAATCAAAAATTGCTTTTAATTCTGTTGCTTCACTAGCTTTCATTTTACCGGCTAAAACAAGACTGAGTTGTCTTCTCCTTAAAGCAGCGTTATATCTGCTTTTTTCAAGATCTGTTTCTGGAAGAATTTGAGGAACTTTTACTATTTGTCCTTGTTTATCTAAAGCCACAAAAGTAAAAATAGCCTCGTTAACCTTAGTCTTTTTTGGATTAGTTTTATTTTGTTTCCAAACATCAATAAAAACCTCCATTGAAGAATTAAATGCTCTTGAAACTTTTGCTTCTATTGTTAAAATACTCCCAACAGGAACGGGTTCTCCAAAAGCAACATTATTTACAGATGCTGTGACAACAATTTGTTCTGAATGTTTAATAGCGGCTATACTAGCCACTCTATCCATTCTTGCCAATAACTCCCCCCCAAAGAGACTATTTAAACTGTTAGTATCTCCAGGCAATACAAGATCTGTTTGAATTGTTTTTGAATTTTCTGGTGTTTTGGGATGCATTATTATTTTAGACTATTAATGTCAAAAATCCAAGCATTTTTATTTTCTTTAGCCTGAATTTCTCTCAAACTTGTAACTGCCGCTTTTCTTTGAGAGAATCCTTCAAAAGCAACTGGTGTAAGTCCTTTTTCGTTCAATGGCAAGATTCTTGAATCATATCCTTTCATTTTAAGCGAAGAAACAAGATTTTCTGCATTTTTAGTAATTCTAAAAGCTCCTGCTATTACATAAAATTGAGAAGCTTGTCTTTTTACATTTATAGTAAGTGAAGGTAAAGAGCCCAGATCGAAAACTGCTTTTTGAACCTTGGAAAATGATTCTTGTCTTAAATCTTGTTCGTAGGCCAATTTTTGTTCTAAAAGATCATTATTAACATTGTAATAAATAGAACTTGCCCCAAAAATTAGACAAGCCCATACGGCTGCTGTTTGATAAAATTTTGATCTTAATTTAGATTTTAAAACAATTTCTTTTTTATTTAAACTGTTTTCTTGAGTTAATTCTTTGATAAAAATTGGAGATAACCCAAAAGAATCTTTCAAAAAATTCTTGGTTTTTAAAGGGGTAAAAACAATATTTTCTTCTTTATTTAAATTTAACTCTCCAATATCTTTTAAAAGGACTGATTCTTTTTTTAGATTAAGAGTGATTTTTAAAACTTCTTGATGTATTTCTTTTAAAGAATCATCATAATTTAATCCTGACTTTTCGGAAATAAACTTAGCTAAAAGACCATCGTTTGCTTTAATTTGAGAGTTAAAAGATATTTGTTTTGATGGCGGATAAAACTTTTCATTTTCTAAATCATAATGAGCTGACTTAAAGTTCCCTAAAAAACTTCCTAGCCCAGGGACTGTAACACAATCGTGTTCAAGAAGAAGTTCGCTAATGAATTTAGAAAGTTGCATATACTCAAAAATACATTTTTTTGATTTAATTTCTAAACTAAAATCCGTCTAATTATAGCCAAGCTTTCCTCTAACTCTGTTTAAAACCTCTTGAGCCACTTTATCAGCTTTTTCAGCTCCTGTTTTTAATACAGTTTCTAGCTTTTCCTTATTAGACATATAATAATCGAACTTTTCTCTTTCATTAGAGAAATTAGAAAGGATGTAATTCAAAAGTTCTGTTTTAGCATGGCCGTATCCGAATCCTCCTTTGCAATAATTTTCTTTTAAAGAATTTATTGAGTTTTTATCAGCAATTAGACTGTAAAGTTTAAAGACATTACAGCTTTTAAAGTCCTTAGGCTTATCAATTGGAGTACTGTCGGTTTGTATTCCCATTATCTGCTTTTTCAAAGCTTTTTCAGGAAGAAATATATCAATTATATTGCCTTTAGATTTACTCATTTTTTCTCCGTTTGTTCCCTGAATTAATTGAGTTTCTTCATTAACTTTTGCAAATGGCAACACAAACGTTTCTCCATATATATTATTAAATCTAGATGCAACATCTCTTGTCATTTCCAAATGTTGCTGCTGATCTTTTCCAACTGGCACTTGCTGGGCATCATATAATAAAATATCTGCTGCCATTAGCATGGGATAAGTGAAAATTCCCGCATTAACATCGTTTAACCTGTCTGACTTGTCTTTAAAAGAATGAGCCAATGTTAATCTTTGATAAGGAAAATGACATGATAATATCCAAGATAGCTCAGTCGCCTGTGGAACATCACTTTGTCTGTAAAAAGTAGTTTTTTCAGTGTCAAGGCCAAAAGCTAGCCATGCAGCTGCAGTTGCATAAGTATTATTTCTAAGAGTTTCTTTATCTTTTATTTGAGTTAAAGAGTGCATGTCAGCAATAAATAAAAATGATTCATTGTGTGATTCATTTGACATTTTTATTGCAGGAATTATAGCCCCTAAAATATTACCTAAATGAGGAGTTCCTGTACTCTGTATTCCTGTTAAAATTCTTGACATTTATCTTAGATTAATAACAAAAGTAATAGTTTTAAAAATTATATCACTCATTTAATTACATTTACAGTCATGATTAAGTATATTAAAATAGGTTTATGTGGGTTATATAATATCTGGTTTTACACTTTAGCTGCAACTGGAATCATAATATGTCTTCCCTTTTTTTTTATTTTTAGTTTTAAAGAAGAATGGTATCCACAATTCTACTGGGTAGCTAGAAATATTTGGGCTAAACTTATTTTAATAGGAATGGGGCTGATTCCAAAAGTTGAGTTTTCCGAACCGCTTTTAAAAGGAAAAAACTACATGTTAACAGCTAATCATAAAAGCATGATTGATGTAATGCTTATGCTTCAAATAAGTAAAAATCCAATTGTCTTTGTAGGTAAAAAAGAATTAGTTGAGCTCCCTGTATTTGGCTTTTTTTATAGAAGAGTTTGCATACTTGTAGATAGAGAAAATCCTGAAAGCAGAAAAGCTGTTTATGGACATGCCCAAAGAAGATTAGATCAAGGCTTAAGTCTTTGCATTTTTGCTGAAGGCTTAGTAACCTCCCCCGAAATAAAGTTAGCTCCTTTTAAAAACGGGGTTTTTAGATTTTCAATACATTGTCAAATTCCAATAGTGCCTATGTCATTTTATGATTGTGAAAGAAGATATCCTTATCATTTTTCTTATAACCATTTTGTTGGTGGTCCAGGAATTTTAAGAGCAAAAGTTCATAACCATATAGAAACCAAAGGCCTAAAACCAAAGGATATGGAAAACTTAAAGCAAGAAGTATACGATTTTATGCTAAAAGATTTAGAGCCTAAGCTTTAGTTGCTTCAACAATTTTAGCCTCAATTTCATCAGAAAGTTCTGGGTTGTCTTTTAAAATTGATTTAACAGAATCCCTTCCTTGTCCTAATTTCGTGTCCCCATAACTAAACCACGATCCACTCTTATCAATTATATCGTGTTCAACTCCTAGATCAATTATTTCTCCCATTTTTGAAATTCCCTTTCCGTACATTATGTCAAACTCACTGACTTTAAAAGGAGGAGCAACCTTATTTTTTACAACTTTTACTCTTGTTTTATTTCCTAATACATTACCGTTTGTATCCTTAATTTGTGTTGATCTTCTAATATCTAGCCTAACTGATGCATAAAATTTTAGAGCATTACCCCCAGTAGTTGTTTCAGGGTTACCAAACATAACTCCAATTTTTTCACGAAGCTGGTTAATAAACATTACTGTACAATTTGTTTTGCTAATATTTGATGTTAATTTTCTCAAAGCTTGAGACATTAATCTTGCGTGTAGACCCATTTTTGAATCTCCCATTTCACCTTCAATTTCACTTCTTGGAGTTAGAGCGGCAACCGAATCAATTACAATAATATCAACTGCTCCAGATCTAATTAAATTATCTGCAATCTCCAAAGCTTGCTCACCATTGTCTGGTTGAGAAATTATTAACTCATCTATATTAATTCCTAAATTTTGAGCATAAAATCTATCAAAAGCATGTTCTGCATCAATAAATGCAGCGATACCACCCGCTTTTTGACATTCAGCAATTGCGTGTAGAGTCAAAGTTGTTTTACCTGATGATTCTGGACCATATATCTCTATAACTCTACCTTTTGGATACCCCCCAACACCTAAAGCACCATCCAATGTTAAAGATCCACTAGAAATTGAATCAATTTTTACAATTTCTACATCTCCCATTTTCATTACAGTTCCTTTACCGTAAGTTTTATCTAATTTATCTAATGTGAGTTGTAATGCTTTTAGTTTTGAATCTTTTTCTTTGCTCATAAAATTGTGGAATTAAATTACATGTCTAAAGTACAATATATTTAATTTAAGTCATAGCGTATTTAAGTCGATTTTTTGTTAATTTTTAATAGCTTATTTTCGCATTTAGTTAAGAAAATAATGCAATTATATAATAAGCTTAGTGCCAAAGAAAGGGCAAGTCTAATCGAGAAGGCAGGCAAAAGGCGTATTACATTATCCTTCTATAAATACTATCAAATTAAAAACACTTCTATTTTTAGAGATCACCTTTATATGATGTGGGAAAAGCTAGATGTACTTGGAAGAATTTATATAGCAAATGAGGGAATTAATGCTCAGCTTTCTGTGCCTTCACAAAACTTTCAAGCATTTAAAAGCAAACTTGATTCAATTAAATTTTTAAAGGATATTAGATTAAATGTAGCTGTTGAGCAGGATGATTTTTCATTTTTAAAACTTAAAGTAAAAGTTAGACAAAACATTGTCGCAGACGGTCTTCCAGAAAACAGTTTTGATTTATCAAACAATGGTAAGCATGTTAATGCTTCTGAGTTCAATAATTTGGTTGAAGACCCTAATACGCTACTTGTGGATATGAGGAATCATTATGAAAGTGAAATAGGTCATTTTCAAGGAGCTATTTTACCTGATGTTGACAGTTTCAGAGAATCCTTGCCTATTATTGAGCGAAAATTTGAAAAACATAAAAAGACAAAAAATATAGTGATGTACTGTACTGGCGGAATTCGATGTGAAAAGGCTAGTGCTTTTTTAAAACATAAGGGTTACGAAAAAGTATATCAGCTTGATGGCGGAATAATTGAATATGCTAGACAGGTTGATCAAGAAAAACTAAAAAATAAATTTATAGGTAAAAATTTTGTTTTTGATCATAGAAGAAGTGAATCGGTATCAAACGAAATAATTGCAAATTGTCATCAATGTGGAGTAAAGTGTGACTCGCATATTAACTGTGAAAATGAGGCTTGCCATTTACTGTTTATTCAGTGCGAAAGTTGTGCTAAAGAATTTAAAAATTGTTGTTCTAAAGAATGTTACGAAGTCAATTCTCTTTCATTGGAAGATCAAAAAATATTGAGAAAAGGAAAAAAGAATAGTAATAAAATTTTTAAAAAAGGAAGATCTGATGCTTTAAAGTTTAAAAAAACATCATCTTAATTGTTTTAAATCACGTCTATTAATTCGTTAACTTTAGATTTTTATAAATTTAATTACAATAATGAGTTGTACAAGTTGTTCTTCTTCAAATGGTACTCCTAAGGGATGTAAAAATAACGGCACATGTGGAACTGACAGTTGTAACAAGTTAACTGTTTTCGATTGGTTAGAAAACATGGAGCCTTTAGCTGATCAAAAGCTGAACAACATATTCGAAATTAGATTTAAAAACGGTAGAAAAAACTACTTTAAAAACTCTAAAGATTTAACTGTTTCAATAGGTGATTTAGTTGTAGTAGGGGCTGAAAGAGGGTATGACGTAGGGTTTGTTACTTTGAAAGGAGGGCTTATCCCAATTCAATTGAAAAGAAAAAAAATTAATCCAGAGACAACAGAATTTTACAATATTCAAAGAATTGCATCACAAAGCGATATTGACAAGTGGACCAGAGCAAGAGAAAGAGAAGAGGCTATTAAAAAAAAGGCAAGGGAACTGGCCATTTCTTTGAGTTTAAAAATGAAAATTTCAGATGTTGAATTTCAAGGAGACGCATCAAAAGCTACATTTTATTATACCGCAGCAGGTAGAGTCGACTTTAGGCAACTTATTAGAAATATGGCAAGAGAGTTTAGTACTCGAATTGAAATGAAGCAAATTGGTTTAAGAGAAGAGGCTGCAAGACTTGGTGGTGTTGGCTCATGTGGCAGAGAGCTTTGTTGCTCGACTTGGCTTACTGATTTTAGATCAGTTTCAACATCTGCGGCTAGATACCAACAACTTTCTCTTAATCCTCAAAAACTAGCTGGACAATGTGGAAAATTAAAGTGTTGTTTGAACTATGAATTGGACTTTTATCAAGAAGCCCTGAAAGATTTTCCTAAATCCAATACAAAATTATTAACTGAAAAAGGTATTGCTTACTGCCAAAAGATTGACATTTTTAAAAAAATTCTTTGGTTTGTTTACAAAAACGATAGCGTTAACTGGCATCAGATAAGTGAAGAAAACGTAAAAAAGATCATTAAGATAAATGAAACAGGTAAAAAAATTGAAAGTCTAGAGGATTATACTATTTCCGAGATATCATCTGACATAAGTTTTGAAAATGTAGTAGGACAGGATAGCCTTACAAGGTTTGATAAAAGAAAAAAAAAGAAAAAAAGAAAGTTTTCTAAAAGAGTCTAATTTTAAATATGTTAAATAGATTTCTTATTGTTTTTTTTGCAACTGTGCTTAGTTCATGTGAAACAAGTAAGTTTTTAGAGTTTCACGACTTTAAATCTGGGTGGGGGAGTTCAGAAATAGTTGAGTTTAATTTTGAAGGTGAAAAACAAAAAAGTTTAAAAAACATTGACTTTGTTTTAAGACATAATAACGATTACTCTTTTGCAAATATCTTTTTAATTTCCGAACTACATAGTTCAAATAAAAAAACTCAAATTGACACTTTAGAATTCAAATTAGCTAATCCCAGCGGAAAATGGCTAGGTGACAAAAAAATTAGCGTTGTTGAACACAGACTTCCATTTAAAACTGGTTTTGTATTGAATGAAGGAGAAACTTTCAAACTGAAAGTCAGAACTTCAATGAGATTAAATAATGAAGTCAATGAAATTGAAAATTTAGATGGAGTTCTTAACTTTGGGCTATTAATTGAATAATCTATAATGGTGAAAAAGAAGAAAATTATGCCAAAAAAATTTCGAATATACTTCTATGGTTTTTGGTTTTTGTTTTTTTCTGGAATTTTTATTTTTTCTGGAATTTTTTATGCTGCATCGTTAGGGTATTTAGGTGAGATGCCTGATTTTAAACAGCTTGAAAACCCTGACACTAATCTGGCTACCCAAATTGTTTCATCAGACAATAAAGTTTTAGGTAAATTTCATTTTGGTGAAAACAGAATACCTGTTGAGTTTGATGATTTACCTGTAAACTTGGTAGACGCACTTATTTCAACAGAAGATGAAAGGTTCTATGGTCACTCAGGAATCGATTTCAGAGGAACTCTAAGGGCAATTGTTTTCTTAGGTAAAAGAGGAGGGGCAAGCACTATCTCACAACAACTTGCTAGACAACTCTTTGTTGGTGTTAGGGCTAAAAATATTTTTCAAGCACTAGCTCAAAAGTTTAAAGAATATGTAATAGCCGTTAGGCTTGAAAGACAGTATACAAAGCACGAGATTATAGCTATGTATCTAAATATTTATGATTTTGGATATAATGGGGATGGAATAAAATCTGCTTCAAACATATTCTTTGATAAAGAACTTGATAGTTTAAAAGTTGAAGAGTCAGCTGTACTTGTTGGAATGCTCAAAAATTCTTCTTACTACAATCCTTTAAGACGCCCAGAACTTGTAAAAAACAGAAGAAATGTTGTTTTAAATCAAATGAAAAGGAATGGTCACCTAGATCAAAACACTGTTGATTCTTTGAAGCAAATTCCTTTATTAATAAATTACACTCCTCAATCTCACAGAGAAGGGCTTGCTACTTATTTTAGAGCCTATTTACAAGGTTTTATGAAAGATTGGACTGATGAAAATCTAAAGCCAGACGGGACCAAGTACAATATCTACTTAGATGGATTAAAAATTTATACAACTGTAAATTATGAAATGCAACAATATGCTGAAGAGTCGGTCAAGTTGCATATGGCAAATCTACAGGAAGAGTTTTTTAAGCAAAATACCCCTGAGCTAAACCCTACTGCTCCTTTTTTAGATCTAGAGTCTGAAGATTCAATAAATATTTTTAAAAATGCAATGAAACGATCTGAAAGGTGGCGCAAAATGAAAGGAACTGGAAAATCTGAAGAAGAAATGTTTGAAGTTTTTCAAAAAGAAGTTCCGATGAGAATATTTGCCTGGAAAGGAGATTTTGACACTATAATGAAACCTATTGATTCAATAAGGTATTATAAACATTTTATGCAAGCAGGAATGATGTCTATGGAACCTCAAACAGGACATGTGAAAGCTTGGGTAGGCGGCATTAACTATAAGCACTTTCAGTACGATCACGTTAAACAAGGTAAAAGACAAATTGGATCTACCTTTAAGCCTTTTTTATATGCAACTGCAATAGATCAATTAAAATTATCGCCATGCGATTCATTACCCGATGCTATATACTGTATTGAGCCTAATAAGTATGGCAACCCTGAGCCTTGGTGTCCAACAAACTCAAGTGATAAATATGGAGGGTTTAGAACATTAAAGAATGCTCTTGCAAACTCAAAAAACACAATTAGCGCACAACTAATGGACAAAGTAGGCCCTAAGCCTGTTGCCGATCTAGCCAGAAATCTAGGTATTGAGTCTTATATCCCTGATGTTCCTGCAATTGGTCTTGGAACGCCAGATTTAAGTGTTTTTGAAATGGTTGGAGCCTATGGAGCGTTTGCAAATCAAGGTATTTATGTAAAACCAACAATGATCACTAGAATTGAGGATAAAAACGGCACTCTATTATATCAATCTGTCCCTGAAACTAAAGATGTTATAAGTGCTGAATCTGCTTACGTTACAGTTAATTTACTTGAGGGTGTAACTAAATTTGGGTCAGGTGCTAGATTAAGACATAATATTCCAGAAGAAGATAGAAACCCTGTTTATAGAGATGTTGTAACTGGATATCCCTATAGTTTTGACAATGCAATTGCTGGAAAAACAGGAACTACTCAAAATCAAAGTGACGGCTGGTTTATGGGCATGGTTCCTAATTTGGTAACAGGTGTTTGGGTTGGGGCCGAAGATAGAGCAACACATTTTGAAACTATTGCCTATGGACAAGGTGCCACAATGGCTCTTCCTATTTGGGGAATGTTCATGAAAAAGTGTTATGAAAACGAAGAGTTAGGCATTTCTAAAGAAGATTTTTTAGCTCCCGAAGAACTTTCTATTCCTATTGATTGTGAAGTTATAAAACCAGTTGAAGAAGACAACTCTGAAGCAGAAGATCTTAAAGGATTGGGGTTGTAAATAATTTGTACCTTGATTTAATGAATTCAAGGTTAATTTCATTAGATTTTTTTAGAGGACTTACAATTGCTGCAATGATTGTTGTAAACGATCCCGGTAGTTGGTCTTACGTTTATCCCCCTTTAAGACATGCTGACTGGCATGGTGTAACTCCAACCGATCTTGTTTTTCCCTTCTTTTTATTTATTGTTGGTGTTTCAATTGTTTTAGCTCTTTCTAAAAGAAAAAAAACAGACTCGTCTATTTATTTTAAAATCATAAAAAGAACAGTAATTATTTTTTCAATTGGGCTTTTTCTAGCCTTATTTCCAAGTTTTGATTTCGAAAACCTAAGAATAGCTGGAGTTCTTCAAAGGATTGCTCTTGTTTATCTTTTCTGTTCTGTAATTTATTTAAACTCCTCTTTTCTAGTTCAAATTTGGATTGGAATTATTTTACTTCTTCTATATTGGGTTTTTATGACAAAGATTCCTTTTGATAATGTATTAGCTGGAACACTCGAGCCAGGAACTAATTTTGCTGCCTGGGTGGATCAGTTTATCACACCTGGAAGGATGTATCAAAAAACTTGGGATCCAGAAGGTTTCTTTAGTACAATTCCTGCGATCGCAACTGGCTTATCTGGAATGTTTTGTGGACATGTTCTTTTAAACAAATCAAA
>PADT01000037.1 GCA_002700465.1 Flavobacteriaceae bacterium
GCTTTAGAGTTTTTGATCAGATTAGTTAAAGACAGTATTGATACTAAAAAGTATAATTCTTTAAAACACAAGACAGATAGAGTAGCATACTTAAGAGCGCTTTCAGTTAACACTCTCATAAATGATACTGTCAAAATATTTTCAAAAAATGAAGAGAAAATTTTAAATGGAGAGTTTACAAAAACTTTGCTTTCAGAAAGTGTTTTTAAAGCTCAAATGGAAGATATAATTGATATTAGCGTAAAGAAAGTATATAATTCTAAGGAAGTAATTGAAAAAGAATTGAAAGGATATCAAGTGATACATAAACTTTTAAGTGTTTTTATAAAAGCAGCTGTGAATAATCAATCAGATAATACTACTGCATTAGATGATTTAGTTCTTGCATCGTTACCTAAAACATACATTCATAAAGAAGGGGATTTGTATAACCAGCTTTTAGACATTAGTTGTTTTGTTGCTAGTCTTACAGACGGAAATGCTTTAGAGTGGTATAATAAAATTAGTTAAATGATCAACCTTTTTGACGATAATTATTTCATGCGCAGAGCTATTGATGAAGCAAAAATTGCTTTACAAAAAGATGAAGTTCCAGTTGGTGCTGTTATAGTTAGTAACAACCAGATTATTGCAAGATCACATAATTTAACGGAAACATTAAATGATGTTACTGCACATGCTGAAATGCAATGTATAACATCAGCGGCTAGTTATTTGGGAGGAAAATATTTAAAAAATTGTACGCTTTACGTAACTCTTGAGCCATGTCAAATGTGCGCAGGCGCTTTATATTGGTCACAAATTTCTAAAATAGTTATAGGAGCTAGTGATGCTCATAGGGGCTACAGAGTAATGAAAACTCAGCTTCACCCTAAAACAAAAGTTATAGATGGAGTAATGGCAAAGGAATCTAAAGAATTAATAGATGACTTTTTTAAAAGTAAAAGGGAAGGGAAATAAAAAACCCTCAGGATGTGAGGGTTTGAATTGTTCTTAAAATAAAATATTATTAGTCAATTAGACTTACGTTTCCTGCAACTTTTCCTTTTCTACCATCCTCTTCAGAATATTCTACTTTGTCTCCTTCGTTTAGTTGTAAACCATCTAAAGAAGTTACATGAACGAAGATGTCTTCGCTCGTTTCGTCGTTTGTAATAAACCCAAAACCTTTGGATCCATTAAAAAATTTTACTGTACCTGTCATTAATTATTAATTATTTATAAGATGCAAATGTAGGAATTTATAATTAAGTGTTAAAACTTAATTTAAAAAAACAAATTTTATTTATTTGATTTAGAGGATTTTGCCTTCATTTTTTTTAAATTTTCCTCACTAAAAGTATAGTCTTTTAGCTTTTTGCCCTTCCATCTTTGATAAAGAAATATAGGCATGAATACAAAAACCATAAAGGAAACACTAGCCCCAATAATTTTATTTCCTAATAATTCGTCCCCTGATTTGAAATAAAACCCAATCGCTATTCCAAGCATTGATAAAAAAAAGAAAATAGATATAATATTTTTCATTAAAAAAGTAGAACTTATTTACTGCTTTTAAGCTTTAATGATAATTCGTTAAGCTGGATGTCATCAAGTTTTGAAGGGGCATCTATCATAACATCTTTTCCACTATTGTTTTTTGGGAAAGCTATATAATCCTTTATGCTTTCTTCACCATGAAGTATGGCAACTAACCTGTCTAGTCCAAGAGCAATCCCACCATGTGGAGGAGCTCCATATTCAAAGGCATTCATCAGAAATCCGAATTGTTCTTTTGCTTGAGCTTCAGAAAACCCTAAGTGTTTAAACATTAACGCTTGAATTTTTTTATCATGAATTCTAATTGACCCACCTCCAATTTCATTTCCATTTAAAACTAAATCGTAAGCATTTGCCTTAACTTTTTCAGGTGATTTTTCTAAAAGGTCTAATTGATCAAGCTTTGGAGATGTAAATGGGTGGTGCATTGCATGATATTTCTGCGATTCATTATCCCATTCAAGTAACGGAAAATCTGTAACCCAAAGAGGAGCAAATTCATCAGATTTTCTTAAATCTAGATTTTCAGCAAGCTCAAGTCTTAAGGCACTTATTTGAGCTCTAACCTGTGAAACTCCCCCTGAAAGAATAAAAATCAGATCTCCTTTTGCAGCTCCTGTTATATTAGCCCACTTGCCTAAATCTTCTTGATCGTAAAACTTATCCACAGATGATTTGAAACTTCCATAATAATTAAACCTAAAATAAACTAATCCCTTAGCTCCAATTTGTGGTCTTCTTACCCAATTTGTATAACTATCAATTTGTTTTCTTGTAAAAGCATTTCCATTAGGAACCGCTATTCCTACAACAAGTTCAGATGAATTAAAAACATTGAAATCTTTATGTTTTGAAACATCATTTAAATCCCCAAGTTCCATCCCAAATCTAATATCAGGTTTATCACAACCGTATTTAGACATCGCTTCATCGTATGTCATTCTAGGAAAATCATCAACATTAATATTTTTAATAGAGCTTAAAAGATGTCTAACCAGTCCTTCAAATGTTTTTAAAACATCTTCTTGATTAACAAAAGACATTTCACAGTCAATTTGAGTAAATTCAGGTTGTCTGTCGGCTCTTAAATCTTCGTCTCTAAAACATCTTACAATTTGAAAATATTTATCAATACCACCAACCATTAATAGTTGTTTAAAAGTTTGAGGCGATTGAGGAAGGGCATAAAATTCACCTTGATTCATTCTAGAGGGAACAACAAAGTCTCTAGCACCCTCAGGTGTTGATTTAATCAAGTATGGAGTTTCAACATCAATAAAATCTAAAGCAGTCAAATAATTTCTTATTTCTGAGCTTACTTTATGTCTGAATATTAATTTTTCTTTGATATAATTTCTTCTTATATCTAAATACCTATACTTCATCCTTAATTCCTCTCCACCATCAGTTTTATCTTCAATTGTGAAAGGCGGGGTAAGGGATTCGTTAAGTACAGTTAGTTCAGAAACTAAAATTTCAATCTCACCTGTAGCAATATTGGGATTTTTAGAAGTCCTTTCAATAACAGACCCTTTTACTTGAATTACAAATTCTCTTCCTAATGTTTTCGCTTTTTCAAAAAGATCTTTTGAGCTTCTTTGTTCATCAAAAATAAGTTGAGAAACTCCAAATCGATCTCTTAAGTCAATCCAAAGCATAAACCCTTTATTTCTAGATTTTTGTACCCATCCAGAAAGAGTTACCTGTTGATCTAAGTTTTTTAACCTTAGCTCGCCACAATTGTGAGTTCTGTACATTCTTTATTAATATGATGCAAATTTAAGAAGATATTATCTATATCTTAAACCAATCCACAATTTAAATTTTTCAATCATCATAAACAAAGAAGGAACAACAAATAATGTTAAGAATGTTGCCACAACTAAACCTGATATTACCGTAGTTGCCAGTGGACCCCAAAAAACAAAGTTATCACCTCCCCAATATATATTTGGATCAAAATCACTAAAAAGAGTATAAAAATTTATATTAAATCCAGCTGATAAAGGGACTAACCCTCCAATAGTTGTAATTGCTGTTAAAAGTACAGGCCTTAATCTTGATTTGCACGATTCAACAATAGAATCGTATTTTAATTCAATTAATTTTTTGCTTTTATTAGACTTGTCTTGTTTTTTTCTGTTTAATAAAATTTCCGAATAGTCAAGTAATACAACCCCGTTATTAACCACAATTCCAGAGAGAGCAATTATACCCATCATAGTCATTAAGATTACAAAAGAATTTCCAGAAATAGCGAGATATCCAAATACACCAATTAAACTTAGTATTATAGCAATCATAATGATTGTAGGTTTACTTATAGAGTTAAATTGAAAAATCAGTAATAAGAAAATCAATAATAAACCGGTTGCAAAAGCTTTAAGTAAAAAAGACTGATTTTTATTTTGCTCCTCAATTTGACCAGTATAATCAATATCAACCATGCTGATGTCTTCACTAAAATTTTTCATCTCAGAAACAATCTGATTTACAATAGCTCCAGCGTCTACATAGCCTGAGGATAATCCAGAATAAATTGTCACAATCCTTTTAAAATCTTTGTGTTTAATAACATTAAAAGTGGTAGTTCTAGAGTTACTAGTTACACTTGAAATAGGAATCTCTTTAATCATTCCATTATTAGGATCTCTAAAAGTTAAATTTTGGTCAAATAATAAATCTTCAGAATATCTATTTTCCTTATTGAACCTTATATTAATTTCATAATCTTCCCCATTTTCTTTATAAATCCCAGCTTTAGTGCCAAAAAGAGCTGCTCTTAATTGTTGACCTATTTGACCAACACTAAGACCTAGTTCACCAGCCTTTTCTCTGTCAATATTCACCAGATTTGTAACTCTTGATTTATTGACATCTATTTTCAACTCTTCAATTCCAGGAATATTTCTTGTGTTAATATATTCAGTAATTTTTTCTGCTTTTTCAATTAAAGTAGTATAATCTTTTCCTGTAATCTCAATATTTATTGGGTATCCAACGGGTGGACCTGATTGATTTTTTTCAACTGCTATGGACACTCCAGGATATTTGTTTTTTAATACTTGCTGTATCTCTTTTCTAACTTCTCTTGAACTTAATCCTTGTCGATATTTAAAATCTCTAAAAGAGGTAGTGATTTTAGCTCTATTAGGAAGTTCCTGCAATCCCCCTAGTTCTTTATCAGGATTTTCTGTTCCTTCGCCAATTTGTGAAATATTATTTTGGACCATGAAATTATAGCCTGTGTCATCATAATATTTATCAGAGTATATTATAGAATTTATATCTGCTTCGATCAATTTGGCTATTCTATTAGTTTTAGAGATATCTGTACCTTCGGGGTATTCAACATAAACTATTATTTGTCTTGGATCTTCATCTGGAAAAAATTCTATGCTAGTTCTTTGACTGCTAACAGATTTACCAAAACTCATAAAAGCTAATATTAAACTTAAAACCGTTGACAGTATAATTAAATAGGGTCTTTTTCCAACTAATATTATTTTAAGTAACTTTTCATAATTAGCATCAAGAATTGGGAGAAATTTTGATTGAAAGCTATTAGCTAATTTTCTAAGAAATAACCTGTAAATCCAAAAATTTATTGAAACAAATATAGTGAGAGATCCCAAAAACCTATAAACTCTACTAGACTCTAAATTATCAATAGTGAGGCCTAATATTAAAAATAAAATTCCCAAAATTCCGAGTGTTGTTGTAAGTCTAATAATTCTTTTAACAGGCATATTGGTGTCTTCAATTTTCATAAACCTTGAAACTAATACCGAATTAAAAAAGATAGCTACAAGCAGTGAGGAACACAGCACGACTGATAGAGTAATTGGGAAAAAAACCATAAACTTACCAATTCTTCCAGGCCATAGTCCAAGCGGAATAAATGCAGCTACAGTGGTTGCGGTTGAAATGATTATTGGGAAAGCAATTTCAGAGATACCTTTTTTTGTGGCTTCTATCCTGTTCATGCCTTCTTTTTCCATTAATCTGTAAACGTTTTCAACAACAACAACAGCATTATCAACTAACAATCCAAGCCCAAGAATAAGACCAAATAGAATCATAGTGTTTAATGTATTACCCATGGCACCAAGAATTGCAATTGACATAAACATTGACATTGGAATAGCTATACCAACAAAAAGTGCATTTTTAAACCCTAAGAAAAATAGTAATACTAACACAACAATAACAACCCCAAATATTATACTATTAACTAAATCTGTGACTTGATTTTCAGTTAACTCAGATTGGTCGTTTGCTATTGAAACAGTTAGGTTTTTTGGAAAAATATTTTCGATATTTTTCTCTACAATAGAACGTATTTTTTCAACTGCCCGCAAGGTATTTTCACCTGATCTTTTTTTGACCACTAACATTACAACGGGTTTGCCTTTTTCACGCGCATAAGTTGTCACTTCTTTTTCTTTAAATTTTATTTCGGCTATATCTTTCAGTAAAACTGAGTTATTGTATGAGGATTTAACGACAAAATTTTCAAGGTCAGAGGGAGAGCCTATTTCTCCAATTATTCGAATTGTCTTTCTTTGATCATTGGCCTTTATATTTCCAGCAGAAACGGAAACATTTCCAGCTTGAATAGAATTCATAACATCATAAAACGAAATTTTAGAAGCCATCATTTTATAAATGTCGACTGCAATTTCAACTTCCTTTTCAAGAGCACCAGAAATATCAACTTTCTTAATTTCATTTAAATTTTCAATTTCATCTTGTAAAATTTCAGAATATTCTTTAAGTTTTTCAGTAGAATAATCTCCTGAAATATTAATATTCACAATTGGCATTTCTTCTGTAAAAGTCATGTTGAAAACATTAGGGTCAACTTTTACATTGTTAAACATAGGCCAATCTTCACTGGCTACTGCAGATTCAACTTCATCTTTTACTTTAAGTTTAGCTTCAGTGTATCCAATTCCGTCATCAAACTCGATTATTATTAAGGATAAATTTTCTTTGGAGGAAGATTTTATTTCAATAATATTATTGACAGATTTAAGCTTATCTTCAAGGGGCTCAGTTATCAACTTTTCAATATCTTCAGCTGTATTGCCAGGGTAAATAGAGCTGACAAATACTATATTTTCTTTAATTTCAGGATATTCTTCTCTAGGCATATTAAAATAAAAATCAATACCTAAAAAAAGAACTAACGCCATGATAACATACATTGTAGTGCTGTTATTTATTGCCCAGGATGATGGTGCAAAATCTTTTTCTTTATTCTTCAATTCAGTAATTTTTTAATTGATTATTTTAACTCTTGCTTTATCTACTAATTTTCTAATGCCCTCAGAAACTATCATATCTCCAGAAATTAATCCCGAAATAACTTCTACGTTTGCTCCGTCATTTTTTCCAGTTTTTACAATTGTTTTTGAAACATAGTTTTTGTTATTATTTGTAGAAATTTTATATACATATTCTTTGTTGTCACTATCAATACTAATAAAGTTTTGATTTACCATCAAAGCAGATGAATTAGAATAATCGTTTATTCTTACTTTGGAGTTTAAATTAGGTTTAATATTCAAATTGTTTTTAGCTATATCCATTTCAATTTTGAATGTTCTGTTTATTGGATTTATATAACTGCCCGATTGTCGAATTGTTGTTGAAATAGTCTTGTCAATTAGAGGAAAGTGAGCAATAGCTTTATTGCCAGATCTAATAGAAGCTATATATTTTTCAGGAACATTGGATTCGATATATAAATTATCTAGATTTAAAAGCATCATCAAATTAGATCTTCCTGGATAAACTACTTCGCCTTTTTTCACTACAACATTATCAATTGTTCCGCTAAAAGGCGCTTCAATTAGTGTTTTTTTGATTTGTTTTTTTAGTTGATTGATACCTTGTTTTTGAGCTTCATACATTGATTTAGTTTCCAAGAATTTAATTTCGCTTCCTATATTTTGATCCCATAATCTTTGTTGTCTTTCAAATGTTGTCTTAGTTAATTCAAATCCAATTTCAAGTTGAAATAATTGTTCTTTTAGCCCGCCATCATCAATTTTTATTAAGGGCTGACCTTTTTTTACTACCTCACCACTTTTTACGTATATATTTTTAACAATACCCGAAAATTCTGGATAAATATTGATTAACTCGTCAGAGTTAACGCTTCCTTGAACCTGTATGTAATGATCAAATTTAACAGGGTTAACCTTATATGTTTCAACTATTGGTAATTGTGGATTTGTATTTAGTTCCTCCAATTTATTATCAATAATTTGAAGCTTGCTGGAAAAGTCTTGTTGAGCTGCTGCAATTTGTTTTCTTTTGAGCTTTATTTGTTCAACATCATTTGATTCTAATATGCTTTTTAGCGTGGAGTTATCTTCACATGATGTTAGTGAAACGATAAGAAAGAGTGTAAATATGTTTTTCATTTTAAAATTAATTCTGAGTTAAAATTATTTCTAGATTGATTTTTTTAGTAATTACTTCAACCATTGATTGTAGCAATTGATTTTGGATAGAGTAGAGCTGAAGTTGAGCTTGTCTTAAATCTAAACCAGAAATTAATCCCTCTAAAAATTTAATCTGATTTTTCTTTTCAATTTTTTCTGCTAGTCTAAGACTCTCGACTGAATTATTATATGAGTTTAGAGCAAACTGGTATTCACTGTTAGCATTATCAAGTTCAATTAAAATAGTCTTTTTAGATTCCAATAAATCAACTTTCGATTTTTCATATTCTAATTTTGCTTGTTGTGTTTTTGCAGATCTCCTTAACGAACTAAAAACAGGAACAGACATTGTGACTCCTGCAAAGGAATATCCATACCATTTTTGACTTGATTTGAAAAACTCAAAGGAATCACTATTGCCATCGTAACCTCCTTTAATAAAAGCAGATAGAGTAGGAAGAGCTTTAGATTTTTCTAAATTAAATAGAGTTTTCTGAGATTCTTTGTTATTGAAAGCCAGCTGATAATCGATATTTTTTTCTATATCAAAATCTTCAATAGGCATAGTTAAGTCTGTATTTTTTAAGATCAAACCCATGAGATTATCCTCTAAAATAATTTCTTTATCAATATCAAATCCGATAATTAACTTTAGTAGATTTAAAGAAGTCTTATTTAGCTTAACTGAATAATCGAGTGAATTCTTTAAAGA
>PADT01000038.1 GCA_002700465.1 Flavobacteriaceae bacterium
TAATCACCTTCGGGAATAGTTATTGAAAAAAAACCGTAACTGTTTGTAATTACTCCGGAATTAATTTCTGGAAAGACGATATTAGCTCCAATTACAAGTTCATTACTTTCGGAGGACATAACATATCCACTTAAAGTAAATTTATTTTGAGAATAAATAGAATTGATTGAAAGTAAAAGAATTATAAATAGAAATTTCTTTAACATTAATATTTTTTAAAATTATTTGAAATAATTTTAATTAATAATTAACAAAAAATATGCCAGTATAACTATTATCTAAAACTTGAGTCTAAACCTTCTTTAATAGCATCTAAAAATTCTTGTGTACTTAAATAATGTGATCTATTTAAATTTTTTCCATGAATTAATAATGCTAGATCTTTCGTCATTTGACCATTTTCAACTGTTTCAATGCAAACAGTTTCAAGTGTACTGCAAAATTCTATTAATTCATTGTTATTATCAAGTTTTCCTCTGTGAGAAAGACCTCTTGTCCAAGCAAATATTGAAGCTATTGGATTAGTTGAAGTTTCATTACCTTTTTGATGTTCTCTATAATGCCTAGTTACAGTTCCATGTGCAGCTTCTGCCTCCATTGTTTTTCCATCAGGTGTGACTAAAGTTGAAGTCATTAAGCCTAATGAACCAAACCCTTGAGCTACTGTGTCAGATTGTACATCACCATCGTAATTTTTACATGCCCAAACAAATCCGCCATTCCATTTCATAGCAGCTGCAACCATATCATCAATTAGTCTGTGCTCATAAGTTATTCCTGCAGCTTCAAATTTATCTTTAAATTCGTTAGTAAAGACTTCGTGAAAGACATCCTTAAAACGTCCGTCATAAGCTTTTAAAATAGTGTTTTTAGTTGATAAGTATAAAGGCCAGTTTTTAGTCAATGCTTGATTCATACAAGATCTAGCAAATCCATAAATTGAAGAATCAATATTGTACATACTCATGGCAACTCCATTCTCTTGAAAATTATACACTTCCCAAGTTTTAGGTTTGTCTCCGTTTTCAGGTGTAAAAGTCATGGTTAACTTACCTTCTCCGTGAGTTACAATATCCGTTGCTTTATATTGATCACCAAATGCATGTCTACCGATACAAATAGGTTTTGTCCAACCTTGTACATATCTTGGAACGTTTTTCATTATAATTGGTTCCCTGAAAACTGTGCCTCCAACTATATTTCTTATAGTTCCGTTAGGTGATCTCCACATTTTTTTAAGAGTAAATTCTTTAACCCTATCTTCATCGGGAGTAATTGTTGCACATTTTATACCAACATTATATTTTTTGATTGCTTCAGCTGAATCAATTGTTACTTGATCATCTGTGAAATCTCTGTGTTTAACACTTAGATCATAATATTTAATATCTATATCTAGGTAGGGTAGTATTAATTTTGTTTTAATAAAGTCCCAAATGATCCTAGTCATTTCGTCTCCATCTAGTTCGACAACAGGATTATTAACTGTAATTTTTTTCATAAAGCTTTAGAATAAATTACCTATTAATTTCTTTAATTCTTGCTTTTTTACCTCTTAATTCTCGGAAATAATAAATTCTGGATCTTCTTACTCTTCCTCTTTTATTAATTTCTATTTTTTGAATAGCGGGAAGATTAAAAGGAAAAATTCTTTCTATACCAATTGTACCGGACATTTTTCTTATAGTAAAAGTTTTGGTAAGTCCAGTTCCTTTGATTTGAATTACAACTCCTTTAAAAAACTGAGTACGGACTTTTTCACCTTCTCTAATTTCATAATAAACTGTTATTGTGTCTCCGGATTTGAATGTTGGGATTTCTTTTTTTGTTACAAATTCATCTTGTACAAATTTTATTAAAGATTCCATTATGTAATGTTTTAAAATTAATTTATTACAACGTACACGATTATCGTCAGTGGTTACAATAAAATCGAATTCGAAATTACATTTATTTTTTAAATTATAGAAAGAAATCAGTCAAAAATATCAGGTCTTAAGTTTTTGGTCCTTTCTAAAGCTTTTTCTTCTCTCCAAGCTTCTATTTTTGCCTTATCTCCGGAAATAAGAATTTCAGGCACGTTTAAGTTTTCAAAATTAGAAGGTCTAGTATAGACTGGTGGAGCTAATAAATCGTCCTGAAAAGAGTCTGTTAAAGCTGATGTTTCATCTCCCAAAACGCCTGGAATTAATCTAATTATTGAGTCACATAAAACTGCAGCTGGTAATTCACCCCCCGATAGAACGTAATCGCCTATCGAAATTTCCATTGTTATTAAATTATCTCTAACTCTTTGATCTACGCCTTTGTAATGTCCACATAAAATAATTAAATTTCCTTTTAAAGAAAGTTTGTTAGAAATTTTTTGATTTAACAATTTACCATCTGGAGTCATGTAAATAACTTCATCGTATTTTCTTTCTTTTTTTAGTGAATCTATACATTTTTTTATAGGTTCAATCATCATTACCATCCCAGATCCTCCTCCAAATTGATAATCATCTACTTGTCTTCTTTTAGTTGATGCAAAATCTTTTAAATCATGAAAATTAATTGAAATTAATTTTTTATCAATAGCTCGTTTTAATATCGAAGCATTAAAAGGACTTTCTATAAGTTCAGGTAAAACACTAATTATATCAATTCTCATCATTATTCAAAAATAAGCCTTTCTTTTTCTCCACTAGGACTTACAAAGATCATTTGATTAATTTTCATTGATGAGTTAAAATTTAGTAGATCATCAGTTTTCTTGATTTCTTGATTATTAATTTCTGTTAATGCATAATTTTGTTTTATACCCATTCGGAAAAGAGAACTATTTCTTAAATTAGAAACTTTAACACCATAACTAATTTTATAAGTTTCTAATTCTTCTTTAGACATATTTTTCAATTGCATTCCTAAAAAGTTGATGTACTTGTTTTTTTCTAAAGTTACATTTAGTTTAATGTTTTTGTTATTCCTAATTATTCCAACAGAAATTTTATCTCCGGGTCTTTTAGTACTCAAATAACCAGATAAATCAGAAAATTTTTCAATTTTAATATCATCTAAACTTATAATTACATCACCTTTTTTTATTCCAGCTCTTGCGGCTCCCATTTCTGCCTCAGTATCATTGACATAAAAACCCTCTGTTAAAGCTATGTTTAATTCATTAGCAGATTGAGAATTCAATCCAAAACCTGTAACTCCAAGTAACCCTTTTTGAACGTTCCCAAATTCTATTATATCCTCAAAAATTTTTCTAGCTACATTGCTCGGGACAGCAAATGAGTAACCTACAAACCCTCCAGTTCCACTAGTTATTGCAGTATTAATTCCAATTAAGTCTCCATTAGTATTGACCAGAGCTCCTCCGCTATTTCCTGAGTTAACCGCAGCATCAGTTTGGATAAATGATTGATTTTTGGAATCAAAATCGTTTAAATCCCTTGATTTTGCACTTATTATACCAGCTGTTACTGTTGAAGTTAAATTAAATGGATTTCCGACTGCCAACACCCATTCTCCGATTTTGGTTTGATCAGAATCTGCAAACCTTATGTAAGGAAAAGATTCATCTCCAATAATTTTTAGGACGGCAATATCTGAAACTTCATCACTTCCCAATAATTCAGCATTATAAGTTTTATTGTCATTAGTAGTAACCTCAATTGTACTGGCATTTTCAATGACATGATTATTTGTAATTATGTACCCGTCTTTAGAAATTATAACACCAGATCCCATTCCAACTTTAGTTTTTCCACCAGAATTATTGAAATAGTCCCAAAGTGAAGAATTTCCTCCAGAAATACTTGTATTTTTAACATGAACAACAGAATGGATGGTCTTTTCTGCTGCAGAAACAAAATCATTTTCTGTACTTATATTATTATTAGAAATCGGATTAAATGAAATATTCACCATATTATCCTTTTCTTCAATAATTTTACTGTTCGAATGATCGTAGTAAGAATTATGTACAAATATGGCTACAAATCCACCAATCAACGAAACTAAAAAAGTCAATAGTAATTTTTTCATAATTAAATTTTAATTCAAAATTATATTTTTAAATTTTAGTAAAATATCTTTTTAACTACTTTTTAACACCTTTTTCTTTTTATATATTCGTTATTATTTTAAATGAAGATAAAATTTCAAAAATACCAAGGAACTGGAAATGATTTTATAATTATTGATAACTCTGATTTATCTTTTCCATCAGAAAATTATTCATTGATTAAAAGACTTTGTGATCGAAAATATGGAATCGGTTCTGATGGACTAATATTAATTAACCCTTCTAAATCATCTGACTTTTCAATGCGTTATTATAATTCAGATGGGAATTTAGGTTCAATGTGTGGTAACGGTGCTCGTTGTTCTGTAAAGTTTGCTCAAAATCTTAATTTAATAAATGACAGTACTGTTTTTAACGCCTATGACGGCAAGCACGATGCTTCAATTTTTGAAGACACAATTACTATATCTATGAAGCCAGTGAGTAATATTAAAAGTTTTAAAAATGATCTTTTTCTTGATACCGGATCTCCCCATTATGTTAAAATTGTTAAGGATTTAGAAAAAATTGATATTACACAAAAAGGCAGAGAAATAAGAAATAACTCTGTATTTAAAAAGGAAGGTGTTAATGTAAATTTTGTAGAAATAATTTCTGATTCTAAGTTTAATGTTCGTACATATGAAAGAGGAGTTGAAAATGAAACGCTTTCTTGTGGCACTGGGGTTACAGCAGTTGCCATAGCAATGTATGAGTTGAAAAAAACTTCTTTAAAGAAAATTAAAATTATTACTAAGGGTGGAGATTTAGAAGTAGAATTTAATAAAAATTCTAAATGCTACAATAGCATAAAACTTACAGGAACTGTAAATATGGTTTATAAAGGAGAAATTCAAATTTAGAAATGGCAAACAAACCAATATTTAACAAAATAATCTATGTTGGATTAATAAGTTTTTTATTTATACTCTCAGCAGTTATTTATAATTATTATAATACTTATTATGCTGAAAACACAAGTTTTGAAGAAGAAAAAATATTTATTTATATACCTACTGGATCAGGATTAGATAATTTGAAAAAACAAATTTTTCCATTTTTAAAAGATTCTTCTACGTTTTTTGATGCAGCTTATAAAAAAAAATATGTTTTAAATATTAAAGCAGGTAAATATGAAATAAGAAAAGGATTTTCAAATAAAGAAATTTTAAATTCTTTGAAATTTAATAATCTCCCTGTAAAAGTTACCTTTAATAATATTGAAAGGTTAGAGAATTTAGCTTCTAGAGTTTCCAAATATATTGAAGCAGATAGTTTAAGTTTAATTCATTCATTTAATGAGAAGTTATTTTTAAAAACAAACAATTTAAATATTGAGTCTGTTTTTGCAATTTTCCTTCCAAACACGTATGAATTTTATTGGAACACAAGTGCAGACCAGTTTCGTGATAAAATGCTAGATCAATACAATTTGTATTGGAACAGTTTAAGAAAAGAAAAAGCAAAATCATTAAATCTAAGTCCTATTGAAGTTTCTGTTTTAGCTTCAATAGTTCAAAGAGAAACTCCAAAAATTGATGAAAGGCCTACTATTTCAGGAGTTTATTTTAATAGATTAAAAAAAAGAATGAAACTGCAAGCTGATCCAACTGTTGTTTACACCATTAAGGAAAAAAATGGTTTTGATAAAAAAATTCGAAGAGTTTTATATAGAGATCTAAAAATAAAATCTCCTTATAATACATACATTAACAGAGGATTGCCACCTGGTCCAATTTATATGCCCGATTTTACATCAATTGAATCTGTTTTAGATATGGAAACTCACGATTACTTGTTTTTTGTAGCAGATGTTAAAAGGCCTGGATATCATATTTTTGCTAAAACTTACAGGCAACACAATAAAAATAAACGTCAGTATACTAATTGGCTTAAAAAAAATAACATTAGAAGATAAAACATTGATTATCAGATAATTATTTTTTTATGTATGTTTGCGGCATATTTAAAAATTGATTTTAACTTATTATTGACTTTAATGCATAGTATTTTCAAAAACAATTTAGTGTTATCAATATTATTTGTATTTAACACTTCTTTTATCTCCAACAATAACAAAACAATAGACAGGTCATATTTTGATTTAGAATACATTGTCTCAGCTGATACAAATATTGAAATCCCTAATTACATTTTTTTAATTAATGATTATAATGGCTTTAAAGAGTTACTTGGGTTTAAGGAATCAAGTGGGCGCTACAATCGTATTAATAAATTTGGTTTTATGGGTAAATATCAATTTAATTTAAATACTCTTAAAATGTATGGAATTAAAAATTCTAAAAATTTTATTAATAATGCAGAGCTTCAAGAAAGAGTTTTTTTAATCAATGTTCAAAGAAATAAATGGATATTAAGAAAAGATATTAAATGGTTCGTTGGAACTACGATTAATGAAACTAAAATTAGTGAGTCTGGCATAATTGCTGCAGCTCACTTGGCTGGACCAGGTAATGTAAAAAAATATTTACGTTCGGGTGGGAAGGATGATAAAAAAGATGCTTTTGGAACATCAATATCTAAGTACATCAAATATTTTCAGAATTTTGATTTATCAATGGTTGAAGCCATTAGAAAACCAAAAGTTTAATCGCTTTGTATTAAAAAAATAGCAGGTCTTTTATGAATGTCAACTTTAGTTGATTTCCAATGTTTTACTTTTTTTGTTTTTATATATTCTGTCTTTAAAGTTAAATCACATGCTATACATAATTTTGTTTCAGGTTTTAGTGTGCTTACAAGGGTAGAAAAGAATTTTTTATTTCTGTAAGGGGTTTCCATAAAAATTTGAGTTGTAAATAGTGATGTATTTTCTAAAATTTTTATTTTTTTCTTTCTTTCGCTTATTTCTATTGGAAGATATCCATTAAACTTAAAATTTTGACCGTTCATACCTGAACCCATGAGAGCTAATAATATTGAAGAGGGACCAACTAAAGGAATAACTTTAATTTCATTCTCATGTGCTAATCTTACAATTTGTGACCCTGGATCTGCAATTCCTGGACACCCAGCATCTGAAATTAAAGCAATATTATGTCCACTAAAACAAGGATTAAGATAGCTATTAATTTCTTTTTCAATAGTGTGCTTGTTTAAAATAGAAATATTTATTTCAGATTGATTTTTATTTGGTGTTATATTTTTAATGAAGGCTCTTCCTGGCTTTTCATTTTCAAAAATGAAATACTTAGTACTACTAATTAAAGTTTGCTGATGTTCAGGAAAATTAGATTTAGAGTCTCCGAGTTTATTAGGAACTAGATAAAGTTTTCCTAAACTCATTTAATATATTTTTATACTGTAAATTTTTTGGACAGATCTTCAACGTATTTTCTAAATTGTTTATCTGTAAAAGACAAATTATCAACAGTTTTACAGGCATGGAGGACGGTAGCGTGATCTCTACGACCTATTTGCGACCCGATACTTGCAAGTGATGCTTTCGTGAATTTTTTTGCAAAGAACATTGCTAATTGTCTTGCTTGAACAATATGTCTTTTTCTTGTTTTGGATTGAAGAGTAGAAACATCCATTTGAAAATATTCAGAAACTATTTTTTGAATATAATCTATTGAAACTTCTCTTTTAGTATTTTTAACAAATTTCTCAACAACTCCTTTTGCTAATTCGATGGTAATTTCTTTTTTATTAAAAGATGATTGTGCTATCAATGAAATTACAGCACCCTCAAGTTCTCTGACGTTAATTTTAATATTTTTTGCTACATAATCGATTACTTCATCAGAAATTTCTACGCCGTCTCTAAAAAGTTTATTTTTTAAAATAGACACTCTAGTTTCATAATCAGGTCTTTGAAGCTCCGCAGATAATCCCCATTTAAATCTGGATAGTAATCTTTGTTCAATATCTTGCATGTCAACAGGAGCTTTATCAGATGTTAATATAACCTGTTTACCATTTTGATGTAAGTGATTAAAAATATGAAAAAACACATCTTGAGTTCCTGTTTTACCAGAGAAAAACTGGACATCGTCAATAATTAGAACATCAATTATTTGATAAAAATGAATGAAATCATTTCTATTATTTTTTTTGACTGAATCAATGTATTGTTGTGTGAATTTTTCAGCAGAAATGTATAATACTGTTTTCTCTGGAAATTTTTCTTTTACATTAACACCAATGGCATGAGCTAAATGTGTTTTACCTAATCCAACTCCTCCAAAAATTAATAATGGATTAAATGATGTTCCACCAGGCTTATTTGAAACAGCTAAGCCCGCTGATCTTGCAAGTCTATTTGCATCTCCCTCAAGAAAATTTTCAAAAGTATAATTTGGATTGAGTTGAGATTCAATTTTAAGATTTTTAATCCCTGGAATTACAAAAGGATTTCTTAATTCGGTTTGAAGATTTCCAATCGAAAGATCAACTTTTTGAGATGGTAAATCTGTTTTATATTGACTGGGTATTTTTTCAGTAAAAGGACTTAGGTTACCAAATGTATTTTCCATCTTAATAACATATATTAATCTAGCATTTTCTCCAAGTTCTTTATCCAAAGCAAGCTTTAATAATTTCACATAATGTTCTTCTAGCCATTCATAAAAAAATTTACTAGGAACTTGCACACTGAGTATGTTGTTTTCGAATTTAACTGGTTTAATTGGTTCGAACCAGGTTTTATAGGCTTGAATCTGAATATTATCTTTTATAAATTTAAGACAGTTTTCCCAAACAGATTCGGCTGTAGTCATTATAAACTATTGTTTTTAGTTGTTGAAAAATCAAAAAAATTTGGTTAAACTTTATTGATAATTATTATGTAACAAATATGTGCAAATTTTTATTAAAAAAAAATCATTTTGCTATTGAATATTAATTATTTTTTGCTCATATTATAAGTTGAGCATGAATAAGATTAAATTTACAATTTTTGGAAGATAAAATTGATTTTTTAGTGAGATATAGTGAAACTGATCAAATGTCATTTGTATATCACGGTAACTATGTTAAATACTTTGAGATGGGAAGAATAGCTTGGTTAAAAAAACTAGGTATTTCTTACAGGCAGATGGAAGATGATGGTATTTTACTTCCAGTAATTGATGTTAAAATTAATTTCAGAAAATCTGCTCTATTTGACGACAAACTTACCTTAACAACAAAACTAAAGCGAACTCCATCTTATATTATTGAATTTGAATACAATATCAAGCGAGATAAAGAGTTGATAACAAATGGATACACAAGATTAGTTTTTTTAAATTCTAAAACAAATAAACCCATAAGATGTCCAAAATTTATTTTAGATAAAATTATTCTGGATAAATAATTTTAAGTTCATCTTTTCCTATTTTATTTCTAGATTTTATTACACCCTTAATTTTTGGACTGGGCAATCCATTATTTAATTTAAAATCATTTGTAAATATTCTTGCCTCATCCCAAATATTATTTTTAATAAAAAGATCTAATGTTTTTTTACCACCTTCAATAATTATAGATTGAATTTTATGTTTATGTAAAATTTCGCAGATAAAATTTGTTAAATTATTTTTTTTGGTAAAATTATTAATAACTATAGTTTTAGATTCATCGTTAAAAATATTATAATTTTTACCA
>PADT01000039.1 GCA_002700465.1 Flavobacteriaceae bacterium
ATAAGAGGAATAGGTTCTTTAAACTTAAATTCTAATCCTTTATATGTTGTTGATGGAATTCCTTTAGATTCTGGCGGTGTTGGTGGATCTAGAAGTCCATTAAATGCTATAAATCCTGCTGATATTGAAGCTATAAGTATTTTAAAAGATGCTTCAGCTACGGCTATATATGGATCAAGAGCAGCAAATGGTGTAGTTTTAATTACTACCAAAAAAGGTAAAACTGGGGATCTTAAATTTAATTTTAGTTCCAGATCATCTTCGTTCACACCAATTGATTTTGTAGATGTGTTAAATGCAACACAATTTAAATATGCAGTTCAGGCTACAGGTGTTTCAGATTATATTTCTAGACTTGGTTCAAATGATACAGATTGGCAAAGAGAAATATATGAAACAGCAAGGGCTCAAAATAATAGTTTTTCAGTTTCTGGTGGACTTTTAAACATGCCTTTTAGAGCATCTTTAGGATACACTGATCAGGATGGTATTTTAATGGGTGACAATTTTAACAGAATGACAGGATCTTTCAATTTAGCTCCCTCATTATTAGATGGTGACTTAAGAGCTAATGTTAATGTTAGATTTGTAAGAAGTGAAAATGATTTTGCAAATAGAGGAGCAATTGGATCAGCTGTATTTTTTGATCCAACTAAACCAGTTTTTGGATCTTCTTCAAACTATGGAGGATATTATACCTGGCTTGATTCTACTGGAAAAAAATTAGCATTGTCTCCAACTAATCCACTTGCATTATTGAATTTAAGTGATGATGAGTCGACAGTTGATAGAATTATTACCAATTTAAAATTAGATTATGACCTTCCAGTTGACGGGTTAATCGCAACTGTAAATGCTGGTTATGATAATTCTAAAGGTGAAGGGTTTAGTTCGCAAGATAAAAACATGCCAACTGATGCAGCAGGCTTTAACGGGAGTAATAATATATATTCTAATGAAACAACTAATTTATTATTTGATGCATATTTAAATTATGCTTTAGAGTCCGGAAAATCAAACCTTTCTGTAACAGCAGGTCATTCATATCAAAGCTTTGAGTATGATAACTCGAGTACGGCATCCGTTGAATATTTAAATCCAGACGGTTCGGTTAACTCTGGATCTTCAACAAATAATTCATTTATTGATACATCAAAAAATGTTTTACTTTCCTATTTTGGAAGATTTAATTATTCATTTGATGAAAAATATCTACTTACAGCAACTTTAAGAGCTGATGCTTCTTCAAAATTACCCTCAAGTGATAGATGGGGACAATTCTTTTCTGCTGCTTTAGCCTGGAACTTTTATGATGATGGTGTTGACAAATTAAAGTTTAGAGTTGGTTTTGGTGAAGTTGGAAATGTCAATGGATTAGGAGATTATAATTTCTTAACTAGATACGTTAGTAGTGATTCTCAAGCAAAGTATGGATTTGGTAATTCATTTTATTCTACATACAGACCTGCTCCAATCAATAAAAATTTAAGATGGGAAGTAGGGCAAACTACAAACTTTGGAATTGATTTTACATTTTCTGACCTTAAAATAGATGGTTCGATAAATGCATATGTTAAAAAGACTAATGATTTAATAGCTACTGCGGTTATTGATCCTTTTACAAATTTTGGTACTACAATTGATGCCAATATTGGTGATATGGAAAATAAAGGGGTTGAAATTCAACTAAATTCTACCTTATTCGAATCAGACGATTTAAAATTTGATATCAGTTATAATGTTTCTATTAACGATAACAAAATCACAAGACTGGATAACGAACAAAATGTTGGTGGAATTGGTTTTGGTGCTTTTCTTCAAAGACATGAAACAGGTAAATCTCCATATTCGTATTATGTATATAAACAAATTTATGATCATAAAGGAAGACCTATTGAAGGATCCTATGCTGATCTAAACGGTGATGGAAGAATTAACAATGACGATAGATACTTTTATAAAGATCCGTATGCTGATGTACTAATGGGTTTAACAGCATCTGTAACATATAAAGATTTTGATTTAAGTATGGCTTCGAGGGCTAGTTTAGGAAACTATAGTTCAAATAGAATGATGGCAGCTTCAGTTGAAAATCAAATATGGAATTTAGGAAGATTATCAAATGTTCACTCTTCTTATTTAGACACAGGTTTTTTATATTTTTCTGATAAAAATGCAGTAAGTGATCATCATATCCAAAATGCTTCCTTTTTTAAATTAGATAACGTTACATTAGGCTGGACAGTCGATAATGTAATTGATAATAATCCAATGAGATTATATATAAGCGCAGATAATCTGCTGACCATTACTGAATATGAAGGAATTGATCCTGAAATAACAGGTGGTTTAGATAGTAACTTTTATCCAAGATCCAGAGCTATAGCTTTAGGACTTGATATTAATTTTTAAACTATTATTATGAAAAAAATATTTTATTTATTCACATTATCATCATTGATACTAGTTTCGTGTCATGCCGATTTAGATCAAGACCCTACGGATCCTGATTTATTTACAGAAATTGATGTTTTTAAAGACGTTGACTCTGCAAAAGGAGCACTTGCTAAAATTTATGCGAGTTTAGCAATTACTGGCCAGTCTGGTCCTGATGGTAATCCTGACATAGACCCAAGTTTAATTGATGAAGGATTTTCTCAATACACTAGAATTCTTTACACATTAAATGTTTGTAGTACTGATGAAGCTGTTGTTGGATGGGGTGACCCAGGACTGCCAAACATTCATGAAATGTCATGGGACATAAACAACCCATGGACACAAGGAATGTATTTTAGATTAGCACAAGTGGTGTCATTTTCAAATTCATTTATTGAAAATGCTGCAGATTTAGCTTCAACAAGCTCAGATGCTGCTTATTTTGTTGCTGAAGCAAGATTTTTAAGAGCTTACGCATATTTACAACTTATAGATATGTATGCTAATGTTCCCTTAGTTACTCAGTTAACCTCTGAACTTCCAGAGCAAAGTAATAGACAAGAGATTTTCTCTTTTATTGAAACGGAGCTTAATGAACTTACTTCCTTATTAGCAGATTCTAGATCCAATGAATATGGAAGGGTTGATAAAGTAGCCGCTTGGGCTTTACTTTCTAGACTGTATTTAAATGCACCTGTATATATTGGTTCCGATATGAGCTCACAGGTCATAGCTAATGCTGAAAAAGTTATTTCAAGTTCATATTCTTTAAATACAACTGATGGCAACGGAAATGGTTCTGCATATGATGAATTATTTCTTGCTGACAATAATACAAATGGGGCTCAAAATGAGTTTATTTTTGTTGTTCAATTTGACGGCTTAAATAGTCAAACATGGGGTGGAGGAACTTTTATGGTTCATGCACCAATTGGTGGCTCAATGGATCCTTCAATCTTCGGAGTTAATGGAGGATGGGGTGGACTTAGAACAACTAAAGCTTTAGTAGATAAATTTGAATATTCTGTTACAGCATCCGATGGAGATGGTTATCCAATTGCTTGGTCAGATTCTAGAGCAATGTTTCACACCGACGGTCAAAATTATGAAATGGAAAAGGTTGCTCCATTTAAAGAAGGTTATGGAGTTACTAAGTTTAGAAACGTTGATATAAACGGAGCAGCTGGTTCTGATTCTTCAGGAAATCATGTTGATACAGATTTGTCAATAATTAGATTAGCAGAAGTTTATCTAAATTATGCTGAAGCTGCTGTAAAAGGAGGAGGAGGTAGCATGGCTACTGCAACTGATCTAATTAATCAATTAAGATCACGAGCTGGTGCTCCATCAATAACAACTTCTGATTTGTCATCTGATTTTGTTTTAGATGAAAGATCAAGAGAATTGTATTGGGAAGGACAAAGAAGATCAGATTTAATAAGACATAATAAATTTGTTACATCTAATTATATGTGGCCATTTAAAGCAGGAGCTGCTCAAGGAAAAGCTTCTGACGATTATAGAAGAATTTTTCCTATTCCAGAAGCTGTGCTTCTAGTGAATACTAACTTAACACAAAATCCAAATTATTAATTATGAAAACTATATTAAAATTTAGTAAACTATTATTATTTACATTTTTAATTGTAAATATATCTTCTTGTGAAAAAGAAGATTATTTAATCTTTACTGCAATAAATCAGAAAGAGGTTAAATTTCAAAATGAATTTCAAGATGTTTATAAAATATCTCAACAAACATCAAATAATATTTCCGAGAGATTAGTTTGGAATGCTCCAGACTTTGATGCACCAACAACTGTAACTTATGTAGTTGATATTTCAACAAATAGTGATTTTTCAACAATTGATATGAGTTCAGGTGATACTTCTAATAATCATTTAGGAGTAAAGGTAAGTTCAATGCTTGAATTTGCAGAAACTTTAGGCTTAGATGATGATCCTAGTACGACCTTTAGTGATGGTTCTCCAAATAATACAGGAATGGTTTATGCAAGAGTTACTGCTTATGCAGGAACTTCTTCCTCTGGTGCAAACCAATCATCAACTGTTTCTAAAACAGCTTCAATGAATATTGAGGTTCTTGAAAATGTTGGAGCGTGTACTGATTCTGCATTAAGTAACTGGGGACTTGTTGGAAGTGCTGTTAATGGATGGGGTGGAACAAATAGAGGCTTTGCTGCCGGAAATGATGTTCCGTTTTTAAGTAATGGACAAGATGGAATGTTTAGAGCAGTTGCAACCTTGTACGATGGTGAGTTTAAAATTCGTGAAGATAACGCTTGGGGTCTTAATTACGGAGATAATGGAGCAGATGGTACATTAGAGCAAAATGGTGCCAATATTTCTATATCTGCTGGTCATTATATCATTGACTTTGATGCTGTTAATTTTACTATAACTATTACACCTGCAGGAACTGTGTGGGGAGTAGTTGGTAGTGCAACTTTAAATGGTTGGGGAGCAGCTGAAGATGTAAAATTAATGCCAGATCCTTGTAATGATGGTGTCTATATAGTTAAAGATGTAGTTTTAACTGATGGTGAAATTAAGTTTAGACAAGATGATGCATGGGGTGTAAATGTTGGAGATAATGGAGCTGATGGTACTTATGAAGCTAATGGAGCTAATATAGCTGTTACGGCTGGAACTTACGATATGACCTTAGATACTGTTAACGGCACATATACTTTAACTGTTAATTAAGTTTAGTTTTGATTAATTAAAAAAATGGGTTATCAACTTGATAATCCATTTTTTTTTATTCACTTTAGAGTATGAAACCATTTATATATACTTTTTTTATTTTTTTATTTTTTTTAAATAATAATTTTTCTCAAGACACTTTTGTTAATCCAATAATTAATGGTGGCTACCCAGATCCTTCGATCGTTAGAGTTGATGATGATTTTTATATAGTTAACTCATCTTTTGAATATTTCCCGGCTCTCCCTATTCATCATAGTAAGGATTTAGTTAACTGGAAATTAATTGGTTATGGAATTGATAGGCCAAGTCAAGCTCTTGATAAAGTAAATTTATATGATGTTCAACAGCAAGGCGGAATACATGCTCCATCCATTAGATATCATAATGGACTCTTTTATATAGTTACTACAAACGTATACAGTCCAAAAGATAAATCTAAACCTACTGAAATGGTTAATTTTATTTTAACTGCAAAAAATCCAGCTGGCCCTTGGTCTGATCCATACGTAATTGAAGGTGCCCCAGGGATTGATCCAGATATATTTTTTGACGACAATGGCAAAGTTTGGTTTGTAGGAACTCATGATACGGGAAATCCAAATAAAAATGGAATTGGTGAAATATGGATTCAAGAATTAGATTTAGATACTTGGAAATTAGTAGGACAAAGGTTTTCTATTTGGACTGGTGCTTGTGGAGGATGTTGTGTTGAAGGTCCTCATATATACAAGGAAAATAATCGTTATTACTTAATGGTAGCTGAGGGAGGAACCTCGTATAATCATGCTGTAATGATAGCATCTAGTGAAAATATTGAAGGTCCTTACGATTCTAATCCTAAAAATCCAATACTAACGTCAAGACATTTATCTAACAATAACTGGGTACATAGTACAGGTCATGCTGATTTAGTTCAGTTAAAAGATGGCCGTTGGTATATGGTTTCGCTAGGTATTAGAAATGAAATGAATGCCACAAGTAATATGGGAAGAGAAACTCATTTAATGCCAGTAACTTGGGAAGAAGCATGGGATAATTGGGTTGAAGTTGAAAAGGGTAGATGGGAGCCAGTTATTATTAAATGGCCAGTAGTAGCGCCAAAAACTGGAAAAGTAGAGAGATACACTCCTATTCCGTTTATTGAAAAAAAACAATATTCTAATAATTCTTTTTATGATGATTTCAGCTCTAATTCACTTGATTTGCAATGGAATTTTAGAAGAGTACCAAGAAAAAACACTTATGTATTAAATCCAAAAAATAAAAATCTTAAGTTAAATCTAAGTTCTGAAACTTTTAAATTAAGAGGACAGTATAATTTAATGGGTTTTAGACAAAAGGAAACGGAGTTTGAATATTCTGCAAACATGAACTTTAAGCCTAAAAAAAATAATTCAGAAGCAGGTTTGAGTATTTTTTCTCAAGATGATAATTATATAAATTTTACAATTAAAAAAGAAGATAATATTAATAAGCTTACACTTACTGTAAAACCAAGAGAAAGTGAACTAAAAATAGTTAAGTCAATGCCAATAAAATTTAAAAATAATTTGATTTTAAAAATCATTTCCTCTAATGATAATTATACTTATCACTATTCAGTCGATGGCGGAAATACATTTGAAATGTTTTCAAAAACTGCAGCTAATCTTGTTTTGTGCAAAGGCTACATAGGAACTAATTTAGGCATATATGCTACAAGCAACGGCAATAAAACTAAAGAATATGCTGAATTTAATTGGGTTAAAAATTTAATAAAATAATTATCATGAAAAATACACTATTTCTTTTAGTCTTACTGTTTTTTTTTAATTCGTGTAACAAAAAAGAATCACTGATTTATGATTCAAATTCTTTAGATTCACTAGTTAGTAAATATGTGGATAACGGCTCTCAAGCTCTTCTTCTTGTTAGGTTAGAAGATAGAAATGGCAACACAATATATCAAAATAGCGACAAGGACTATGATCTTGTTACTGATCATCATATTAATGAAAATACATGGTTTAGGATTTGGTCAATGAGTAAAATAGTAACTATTTCTTTAACTATGGATTTAGTTGAAGATGGTTTGTTAAAATTAGAAGACCCTGTTTCAAAGTATATTCCTGAGCTCAGTGGTTTAAAAGTTGCGTTATCGAATAACAATGAAGCTTTAACTAATTACGGACAAACGCTTGGAAATGATAATTCAGAATTTCAAGACCCTTGTCCTTTAAAATTAGTTGAAAGTAATTCTGAAATGACTGTTTTGCAATTGATTAATCACCAGGCAGGTTTTTATTATTCTACAACTGGAATTGAGTGTTTAGATAATGCTTTAGATTCTAAAAATTTAGCCGCATCCAAAAACTCTAATGAATTGATTCAGAAATTATCTGAACTTCCCTTAATTGATCATCCTGGAAACAAAGATTTTTATGGTCTTAACACAACAGTTTTAGGACTTGTTAATGAAAGAGCTTCTGGAGAAAGTTTAGATAATCTAGTTAAAAATAGAATTACGGGACCTATGAAGATAAATGGACTTCAATACAACAAAAATTCTGACACTAAATTATTACCAGTTTTTTCAGGAGTAGATTCTGTTATTAGGTTAGCTAATGATGGTGAGCTTGATATTATGGGATCATATGTTCCTGGTTATAGTATTGAAAATAAATTGTTTATGGGCGGTGAAGGAATGATTGGAACAGCTGATGGTTATGCAGATTTTTTAAGAATGCTTTTAAATCACGGAGAATTAAATGGACATAGGTTTTTAAATGAATCTTCTGTAAAAGAAATGTATGCTCCTCATACACAATTAGAAAATGAGTACGGCTATAATGGTTACAATTTATGGGTAACAAGTGATTTATATAAAGAAAAAGGATTTGGAGATGGTGGCTTATGGTCTGGTGGAGGATATGAAGGAACACATTTTTGGATTGATCCAAAGCGTGATTTTGTTGGATTAATAATGACACAAATGTTTGAAACACCGAAAGCTGGACATGGAAGAGATAATGAAATTAGAGGAGAAGTATATAGACAAATATTCAAAAACGAAGACTGATATGAAAAAAATAATCTTTATCGGATTTATACTGTTATTTTCAATTTCTTGTAATACTAAAAAACAGGATTTAAAATCAAATAATAACATTCAATTAATTGATTTAATTGAAAGAGTAGAGCCTCCTAACTGGTGGGTTGGAATGAAAACTAATGACTTACAGATATTAGTTTATGGTAATTCAATTAATGACTTGATTCCAAAAATAAGTAACTCTAACATAGAATTAACCTCTTTTAATAAAGTACAAAACGAAAATTATCTTTTTTTAAATATATCAATTTCAGAAAATGCAAAACCTGATGAAGTCGAAATTGACTTTTATAAAAATAATGTTCTTGTAGATAGGTATATTTTTTCCTTACTTGAAAGAGAGAAAAATGCTTCTAATGTTGAAGGTTTTGATAGTTCAGATGTTATGTATTTAATAACCCCTGATAGATTTGCAAACGGTGACTCAAAAAATGATGATATAAAAAGTATGTACGAGCGACCAAATAGAGAGTACAACAGAGGTCTGCATGGAGGTGACATTCAAGGAATTATTAATCATTTAGATTATATAGAAGATTTAGGATTTACAACAGTTTGGTTAAATCCTGTTTTGGAAAATAACATGAAAAAATCTTCTTATCATGGTTATTCAACAACAGATTATTACAAAGTAGATCCAAGATTTGGTACAAATGAATTGTTCCGTGAATTAAGTATTAATGCTAAAGAAAAAGGCATCAAGCTTGTAATGGATATGATTCCAAATCATTGTGGATCTGAGCACTGGTTCTTCAAAGATCCACCAATGGATAACTGGTTTAATAATCAGTCTGGATTTAAACAAACTAGCCATAGACGTGAAACAGTTCAGGATATTTATGCTTCTGAAATTGATAAAAGAGAACATGCTGATGGATGGTTTGTTGAAACAATGCCAGATTTAAATCAAAAGAACCAAAAAATGTCTAAATATTTAATTCAAAATACACTGTGGTGGATTGAGTATGCTAGATTGTCGGGAATTAGAGTAGATACTTATCCGTATTCCGATAAAGATTTTATGTCTGACTGGACTTTAGCTGTTATGGATGAGTATCCTAATTTTAATATTGTTGGAGAAGAATGGTCTGATAATCCTATTGTTATTTCTTATTGGCAGAAAGACAAAATCAATCATGATGGATATGTTTCTTATCTGCCAACTTTAATGGATTTTCCTCTTCAAATATCATTTACTGAAGCCTTGTTAGACGATTTTAGTTGGGGAAACGGTTTTATTAAACCATACAAAACATTAGCTAGTGATTTCTTGTATCCTAACCCCAATAATTTATTAATATTCCCGGATAATCACGATATGACAAGATTTTTTACTCAAGTAAACAACGATATTGATCTATTTAAGATGGGAATTGTTTATTACAGCACTATGAGAGGAATACCTCAATTTTATTATGGAACTGAGATTCTTATGAATAGTGATGAAAATCCTGGTGATCATGGTCTAATAAGAACTGAATTTCCTGGAGGTTGGCCTGACCATTCAAAAAATGCATTTACAGGTGATGGACTTTCATATAAAGAACGTCAAACTCAGTTGTTCTTCAAAGAAATTTTAAATTGGAGAAAAGATAATAAGGTTATTCATAATGGTAAACTTATACAATTTGCCCCTAAAGGTGGAATTTATTCTTTTTTCAGAATTTTAAATAATAAAATGGTGTGGGTAATATTCAATAGAAATAATTCACCTGAAACTTTAGAAACCTCTCGATTTGATGAACTTATTGAAAATTATGAAATTGCATTCGACGTTATTAATAAAAAGAAAGTTTCAATTTCAGAAAAAATTATAATTAATGCCAAATCTGCCCTGATTTTAGAGATTGAATAGATATAGTTAGTATTTATGAAGAGATTTTTTGTATTATTTTATTTATTATTTTCTGTAAGTATATTATCTCAGATTCAAGATAATGTTACGTGGTCAGTAGAACCTAACCCGTTTAATGATTCTGAAAAAATTAAAATTACTGTTTCAGGTGTTGATCCATCAAAATGGTCAACTCAAGACGTTTATTTATGGACATGGTTTTTTGATTCAAATGATGTTGAAGTAAGTTCTCAAGTTAATTGGAATGGAGAATGGAATAATTCAAAGGAATCAATGAAAATGACGAAAAATTCAGATGGAACATTCTCGTTTGAGTTTACACCGACTGAACTATTTCAATATAATGGGATAGGAAAAATTGGTGTTTTAGCTAAAGCTAAAAATGGCACAGGAGATAAAAAAACACCTGATTATTTTTTTGAAGTTGGAAGATTTGATTTGACTATTAATAGTCCAAAAATAAATCCAGTAATATTGGAAAGAGAAGGTTTGATTAATATTTCTGTTTCTTCTGCTAATGAAATTAATTATTATCTTATAAATGATGATAAGGTTTTATTTGAGTCATTAAATAATAAAAATTTTTCTAAGGATATCTTAGGTCCTGATTCGCAGAACGATGGACTTAAGTTAAGTGAATCAACAACCTTAAGATTATTGTGTGAGGATGTAAATGATTCTGACAATTTTATAAACTTAAATTTTGATTTTATTCTTGAACCTTATTCAACTACAATTGAACCTCCATTTGAACTTCAAGATGGAGTTAATTATTTAAAAGATGATCCTTCTAAAATATATTTGCAATTAAACGCACCAAAAAAAGATTTTATTTACGTTTTAGGAAATTTTAATGAATATGCTAAAGACACAAATTCTTTAATGAATATAAATCCTACTAATAATAAATTTTGGATTGAGATTAATGATTTGCAGGAAAATGAGAATTATTGGTATCAATACGAAGTATATTCAAAATCTCCAGTCTCAGATTCACCAACTGTTGTTAAAGTAGCTGATCCATTTTCTAATCTAGTCATTTCATCTTACGATGATAATGAAATTCCAGAAAACTCTTTTCCTAACCTACCTAAATTTCCAGAAAATCAAATTGGAGAATTTACTATGTTAATTCAATCTGAAACATACAATTGGAATATCACTGATTTTGACAAGCCTAAAAAAGAAGATTTAGTTATTTATGAAATATTAGTTAGGGACTTTGATAAAGAAAGAAGTTTTCAGAATTTGATAGATAGAATAGATTATTTTAAAAACTTAAATATTAATGCCATTGAGCTCATGCCTATTATGGAATTTGAGGGTAATGAAAGCTGGGGTTATAACAGTTCTTATCATTTGTCATTAGATAAATTCTACGGAACACAAAACAAATTAAAAGAGTTCATAGATTTATGTCACCAGAATGGTATTGCAGTGATTTTAGATTTAGCTTTAAATCATGTTTTTGGTAGAAGTCCTTTAATTAAAATGTGGATGGATGACCCAGATAATAATTTTTGGGGAGGTCCATCTAGTGAGAACCCATACTTTAATCAAACACCAAAACATACTTATTCGGTAGGATATGATTTTAATCATCAAAATGAACTTACTCAGTATTATACCAAAAGGGTAGTAGAACATTGGATTAATGAATATAAAATTGATGGTTTTAGATGGGATTTGACAAAAGGATTTACTCAAAATTGTGATGAAAGTGATTATGATTGTACAAATAGATTTCAACAAGATAGAGTAGATCTTCTAAAATCATATGCCGATTATTCCTGGTCATTGGATCCTGATCATTATGTAATTTTTGAACATTTAGGTACTGACATTGAGGAAAAAGAGTGGGCTAATTATAAAATTGATGAGGGTAAAGGAATTATGATGTGGGGAAAAATGACATCTATGTTTAATCAACTTTCAATGGGCTACTCAAGTGATTCAGATATTTCAAGATCAGATCATAAATCCAGGGGATTCAAAAGTAAAAGGCTTATAACTTATGCTGAAAGTCATGACGAAGAACGTTTAATGTACAAAAATCTAAATTTTGGTAATTCTTCTAATTCGAATCATGATGTAAAGAATTTAGAAATTGCTCTTGATAGAATGAAAGCTTTAGGTTCCTCACTTTTGTTAATTCCAGGACCAAAAATGATATGGCATTTTTCTGAAATGGGTATGGAAAATTCAATTTTTTCCTGTGAAGACGGTTCTTACGGTGGTGAAGATTGTAAGTTGTCAACTAAGCCTCAGCCTCAGTGGAATAATGATTGGACTTTGTTAAATAAAAGAAAAGAAATCTATGACTATTGGAAGAAATTAATTGAATTAAAAATTAAAGAACCAGTTTTTGAGGGTGAATATGATCTTAAAGTTTTAAATCAAAATTACCTTCTTCCTACTATTGATATTTGGAATGATAAATTATCAGGTGATTCTTTAAAGTACGTTTATGTCATTTCAAATTTTGATGTAACTAAAAAATCATTAACACTAGATTTACCAATAAGTGGAGAATGGAAGAATCTTATTAATAATGATATAATTAATTTTTCTCAAAATTCATCAATTGTTCTTGAACCTGGAAGTTCATTAGTTTTAGGTAATTATCTTGATTGTGGTTCTGTTGACTCAGATAATGATGGAATAGGTGATGTGTGTGACGATGACATTGATGGTGACGGAATTCTAAATTCAGACGATAATTGTCCTGAAACTCCATTAGATATCACAGTTGATGTTAACGGTTGTCCTGTTTTTACATTGCCTTTAGACAATAATAAGGTGTCAGTAACAAGCGCGAGTTGTATTGGTAATACTGATGGATCTATAGGACTTAGTATTGAGGACGACAGTTATAATTACACAGTTACTGTAACAGGTCAAGACGATCCTATTTCGTTAGGCGCAGAGACAAAGACAGCTTCAGTCACTGGTCTTGGCACAGGTGCTTACACGGTTTGCTTTAAAGTCGACGGTCAAGATGCCTACGAGCAGTGTTTTGAAGTTAATATTGGCGAACCTAAA
>PADT01000040.1 GCA_002700465.1 Flavobacteriaceae bacterium
ATGAATCGCCGTCAACAAGGGCTATTCTGAGACATCTCACTTTCCCGCCTGGCGGGACAAAGGCTTTAACTTACTATAATTCAGTTATTAAGCTGCAAGAGCGTATTTATTTTCGCCATTTAAGGTTTGGTATCATTATATTAACGAGCGATAATCCAGCGCTCGATCTGCTTACAATTCAATCGGACCTGCTGTCAAAACCAGTCGACCCCATTTTTTCAAAGAACTAATTTTTGAGGAACAAATATATGTTAATTTGATTTACTTGATGGAGTTAGTAGCTTTTCTAATAATTACTAATTTTTCAAGTAAACTTTCAAGCTTATTAATATTTAGCATATTAGCTCCGTCACTTTTTGCATTTTGAGGATCAAAATGAGTTTCAATAAATATACCATCCGCACCTGTTGCTATACCAGCTTTAGCAATTGTTTCAATCATTTCAGGTCTACCACCAGTAACTCCAGATGATTGATTTGGTTGTTGAAGAGAATGAGTAACGTCTAAAACGACTGGAGCAAATTCTTTCATGGCAGGGATTCCTCTGAAATCAACTATTAAATCTTGATATCCAAACATACTTCCTCTTTCAGTTATTATAGTATTGTTATTTCCTGAATCTTTGATTTTTTTAACCGCGTGAGACATACTCTCAGGGCTCATAAATTGCCCTTTTTTTAAACTGACATGTTTTCCAGTTTTAGCTGCAGCCACCAACAAGTCTGTTTGTCTTACTAAAAAAGCGGGTATTTGAAGAACATCTACGTATTTTGCTGCAAGTTCTGCATCTTTAATTTCGTGAATATCAGTTATTGTAGGTATATTAAGTTTTTTCCCTACTTTTTTTAATATTTCCAAAGCTTTATTGTCTCCTATACCTGTAAAACTATCAATTCTGCTTCTGTTAGCTTTTTTAAAACTGCCTTTAAAAATAAAAGGAATTTTCAATCTGTTAGTTATGTCAAATATTTTCTCAGCAATTTCAAAAGCCATTTCTTCTCCTTCAATTGCACAAGGTCCGGCAATAAGAAAAAAATTATTAGAATCGTTATTCTTAATGTTTGGAATATTGTCTATCATTTCACAAATTTAATTTATGCTAAATTAAATAATATTCTCTAGTTCTGTGGTTTTGATGCAATTAGTATGTAAAAAGACATTACATTTGCGCGAAATTATAGAAAGTATAGATGCAATCAATAAGAAACATCGCAATTATAGCGCACGTTGACCACGGTAAAACAACTTTAGTAGACAAAATCATAGATCAAGCGAAAATTCTAGACGATCGAAAAGAACGTAAAGATTTATTGTTGGATAATAATGACTTGGAACGTGAAAGAGGAATTACTATTCTATCAAAGAATGTTTCAGTAAATTATAAAGATGTCAAAATTAATGTTATTGACACACCTGGTCACGCCGATTTTGGTGGAGAAGTTGAACGTGTTTTAAAAATGGCAGATGGAGTCTTGTTATTGGTTGATGCTTTTGAAGGACCTATGCCACAAACTCGTTTCGTACTTGGAAAGGCTTTGGAACTTGGATTAACACCAATTGTAGTAGTAAATAAAGTTGATAAAGAAAATTGTACGCCTGATATAGTACATGAAAAAGTATTTGATTTAATGTTTGCCTTAGACGCAACAGAAGAACAATTAGACTTCGCTACAATTTATGGTTCTGCTAAAAACGGATGGATGTCAACTGATTGGCAAGATCCAAAAGAAAATATTATTGATTTATTAGATGCTGTAATTGAATCTATTCCCGAAGCGCCACAAAGAGAGGGTTCTCCTCAAATGCAAATCACATCCTTAGATTTTTCATCATTTACAGGTAGGCTTGCTATTGGACGTGTGTTTAGGGGAGGCTTAGAGGAAAATAAAGATTACATGCTCTGTAAAGCAGATGGATCTACTAAAAAAGTAAGAATTAAAGAATTGCATGTTTTTGAAGGAATGGGCAAAGCAAAAGTTTCTAAAGTCAGAAGTGGAGATATTTGTTCAATTACAGGTTTGGAAGGATTTGAAATTGGAGATACTATTGCAGATGTTGAAAATCCTGAAGCATTACCAAGAATCGAAGTAGATCAACCTACAATGAGTATGTTGTTCACTATTAATAATTCTCCATTTTTTGGTAAAGAAGGTAAATATGTGACTTCTCGTCATTTACGCGACAGATTGTTTAAGGAAATGGAAAAAAACTTAGCTCTACGTGTAGATACTACTGACAGTGAAGATAAATTTAATGTTTTTGGCCGTGGAGTATTACACTTGTCCGTTTTGATTGAAACAATGAGAAGAGAGGGATATGAATTACAAGTTGGAAGGCCACAGGTAATTATAAAGGAAATTGATGGAGTAAAATCTGAACCATATGAAACTCTATCAATTGATGTTCCTGAGGAGAGTGCTTCGAAAGCAATTAATTTAGTTTCTCTTCGTAAAGGTGATTTATTGGTAATGGAACCTAAAGGTGATTTACAGCATTTAGAATTTACAATTCCTTCCAGAGGTTTAATTGGTTTGCGTAATAGAATTTTAACAGCAACAGCAGGTACGGCAATTATTAATCATAGATTTAGTGAATACGGTCCTTTTAAGGGTGAATTTACAGAAGATATTAAGGGCGCTATAGTTTCTTCTGCAGCAGGAAAAGCAACAGCTTACGCAATTGACAGACTACAAGACAGAGGACGTTTTTTTATAGATATTAATGAAGAAATTTATATAGGTCAGGTTGTGGGGGAAAATAGTAAGGATTCCGACATGGGAGTTAATTTAATTAAAGGAAAACAATTGACAAATATGCGTAAATCTGGTACTGATGATGCTATGAAAATTGCTCCAAAAGTTGATTTTTCTCTTGAAGAATGTATGGAATATATTAAAGTAGATGAATATTTAGAAGTTACTCCATCTAGTTTGCGAATGAGAAAAATTACTTTTAGGCCATAAAAAATAATTTTTATGTTTTTTTTGAAAGCTCAAAAAACCTTTCTTTCTCAATTCTTATTGTTTTTTCTGGAAATTTTGAAATAATATCGTAATCGTGTGTTGCGATTAAAACAGTAGTTCCATTATTGTTAATTTCTTTGATTAAACTCATTATTTCAGAACTTGTTGCGGGATCCAGGTTTCCTGTGGGTTCATCAGCTAAAATTATTTCTGGATTGTTTAAAAGTGCTCTAGAAATTGCTACTCTTTGTTGTTCTCCACCAGATAATTCAAATGGGTATTTATCAATTACGTATTCTAGTTTTACTTTTTCCAGAACTTCTTTAATTCTGGAATTTATTTTTTCCGAATCTTTCCATTCAGTTGCTCTAAGAACAAACTCAAGATTTTTTTTTATTGTTATGTTAGGAAGAAGTTTAAAATCTTGAAAAACAACACCTAGTTTTCTTCTTAAAAAAGGAATTTCTTTATCTTTTATTTTATTAAGGTTAGTGTCTAAAATTCTAGCTTCTCCCTGCTTTACAATAATATCTCCATAAAGAATTCTTAATAAACTACTTTTACCCACCCCTGTTTTTCCAATAAAATAAATAAACTCTCCTTTTTTTACAGTTAAATTAATATTTGTAAGAATTGAAGTGTTGTTTTGTGAAATATTAACGTTTTTCAAAAATACAATTGGACTTATTGGAGTTTTTTCCATAAAACCAAATTAGTAAAAGTTTCACTTTTAAATATGTTTTTTCTTTTTATTAATATTTAATTACATATTTATACTATTTAATATAATTATATATAAATATGAAATCATTAATATTAAAATTTATAATAAATTAAACTATTTATGTCATATTTGCTTAAAAATTTTATTATGTGTGGAATTGTATGTGCTTTAGATTTAAAACAATCTTCAGATTTGTTAAGATCTCAAGTTTTGGAAATGTCAAAAAAAGTTAGACATAGAGGCCCTGATTGGAACGGAATTCATTGCGGAAAAAATGTTTTATTAGCTCATGAAAGATTAGCTATCGTTGATCCGGCATCAGGAAATCAACCGATTTACAGTGATGATAAAAATTTGATTTTAGCTGCTAATGGAGAAATCTACAATCATCAGGATTTAAGAGCTCAACTTGGTTCTAATTATGCTTTTCAAACTAATTCCGATTGTGAAATAATTCTTGCTCTTTATAAAGAAAAAGGAGTGAATTTCATTGATGATTTAAACGGTATTTTTGGTTTTGTTCTTTATGACGAAGTGAATGATGAATACTTAATTGCTCGTGATCATATGGGAATTATTCCTTTATACATGGGTTGGGATAAACACGGAACTTTTTATATTTCATCTGAGCTTAAAGCTTTAGAGGGTGTTTGTAATAAAATTGAAATTTTTCCACCAGGGCATTTTATGTCTAGCAAAGATAATAAGCTAGTAAGATGGTACGATAGAGATTGGATGAATTTTGATTACGTTAAAGATAACAATACAAGTATAGATGATTTACAAATAGCTTTAGAAAATGCTGTTCATAGACAGCTTATGAGCGATGTTCCCTATGGAGTGTTATTGTCAGGTGGTTTAGATTCCTCAATTACATCTGCACTTGCAAAAAAATATTCAAAAAATAGAATTGAATCTAACGATGTTAAATCCGCTTGGTATCCTCAACTTCATTCTTTTGCTGTAGGATTGAAAGGGTCACCTGATTTAATAGCCGCTCAAAAGGTAGCTGATCATATTGATTCGATACATCATGAAATAACTTTTACAGTTCAAGAGGGACTAGATGCTATTAGAGATGTAATATATCACTTGGAAACCTACGATGTTACTACAATTAGAGCTTCGACGCCTATGTATTTAATGGCTAGAGTTATTAAATCTATGGGTATTAAAATGGTTTTATCTGGTGAGGGAGCTGATGAAATTTTTGGAGGTTATTTGTATTTTCATAAAGCGCCTGATTCTAAAGAATTTCATGAAGAAACTGTAAGAAAATTAGATAAATTATATCAATACGATTGTTTGAGGGCTAATAAATCTCTGGCAGCTTGGGGAATTGAAGGTAGAGTCCCCTTTTTAGATAAAGAGTTTATTGATGTTGCAATGCGAATAAATCCAAAAGACAAGATGATTACATCAAAAAAAATGGAAAAGTGGGTTTTAAGAAAAAGCTTTGAAAAATATCTTCCTGAATCTGTGGCTTGGAGACAAAAAGAGCAATTTAGTGATGGCGTGGGATACGATTGGATAGATAGTTTGAAAGATTTAGTAAACGAAAAAGTGTCTGATGATATGTTTAAAAATGCAAAATTTACTTTTCCTTTTCAAACTCCAATGTCAAAAGAAGAATACTATTATAGATCAATTTTTGAGGATCATTTCCCTTCAGAAACGTCTGCCACCACAGTTCCTTCAGTTCCTTCTGTAGCATGTAGCACACCAATAGCTTTGGAATGGGATAAGGCATTTAAAAACTTAAACGATCCGTCTGGAAGATCTGTTTCTAATGTTCATAATGAATCCTATTAATTTATAGTAAATTTAAGTTAAAATTGTTGATAACTTAGGCCTATTCAACTCTGATAATTAACTAATTTCCTTGGTTAATTAGTTATATTTGTTTTAACCAAAAATTTATTAAAAATCATATAAAATGAGTGAAGAGATAAATAAGAATCAGTATTCTGCTGATAGTATACAAGCTCTTGAGGGGATGGAGCATGTTAGAATGAGACCATCGATGTACATTGGTGATGTTGGTGTGCGAGGTTTACATCATTTAGTTTATGAAGTCGTTGATAATTCTATCGATGAGGCAATGGCTGGACATTGTAACGAAATTAATGTTTCAATAAATGAAGATAATTCAATCTCTGTTGATGATAACGGTAGGGGTATTCCTGTCGGTATTCATAAAAAAGAAGGTGTTTCTGCTCTTGAAGTAGTAATGACTAAAATTGGGGCTGGGGGTAAGTTTGATAAAGATTCTTATAAAGTTTCTGGTGGACTTCATGGTGTAGGGGTGTCTGTTGTAAATGCATTATCTGATCATCTTACCGCAAGGGTATTTAGAGATGGAAAAACTTGGATTCAGGAATACAGCAAAGGAAAAGCATTGTTTCCCGTTAAGCAAGATGGTGATTCTTCAAAGTCTGGTACTGAGGTTACATTTAGGCCAGATAAATCAATATTTAAAGAATCTCAAGAATATAGCTATGAAACTTTAGCCAACAGAATGAGAGAATTATCTTTCTTAAACAAGGGAATTACAATTTCACTCACTGATAAACGTACTAAAGTAGAAGGTGAATTTGTTAAAGAAGTTTTTAAATCCGATGAAGGATTAAAAGAATTTATTAGGTTTTTAGATGAAAACAGAGAACCGTTAACCTCTGATGTTATTTCAATGGAGGGTGAGAAAAATAATATTCCTGTTGAAGTAGCCATGATTTATAACACATCGTTTTCTGAGAACCTACATTCTTATGTAAACAATATAAATACTCACGAAGGAGGAACACATTTAGCGGGTTTTAGAAGAGGCTTGACATCTACGTTGAAAAAATATGCTGACTCTTCTGGAATGCTGGATAAATTAAAATTTGATATAGCAGGTGATGACTTTAGAGAAGGTCTAACGGCTATAGTTTCAGTTAAAGTAGCAGAACCACAATTTGAAGGCCAAACTAAAACAAAATTAGGAAACAGAGAAGTTAACTCTGCTGTTTCACAGGCGGTTTCAGAAATGTTGGAGAATTATTTGGAAGAGAATCCTGGAGATGCTAAAATTATTGTTGAAAAGGTTATTCTTGCGGCTCAAGCTAGACATGCAGCCAGAAAAGCTCGTGAAATGGTTCAAAGAAAAACCGTAATGAGTGGGGGAGGGTTACCTGGAAAACTTTCAGATTGCTCTGAACAAGATCCAGAACTTTGTGAAGTTTTTCTAGTTGAGGGAGATTCTGCTGGTGGAACAGCTAAACAAGGAAGAGACAGGAATTTTCAAGCTATTTTACCACTTAGAGGGAAGATACTTAATGTTGAAAAAGCGATGCAGCATAAAGTTTTTGAGAATCAAGAAATAATAAATATCTATACAGCTCTTGGAGTTACAATAGGAACAGAAGATGACAGTAAAGCTCTTAATTTAGAAAAATTAAGGTATCATAAGATTGTAATTATGTGTGATGCCGATGTCGATGGAAGTCATATTGCAACTTTGATATTGACTTTCTTTTTCAGATATATGAAAGAGCTAATTGAAAATGGAAATATTTATATAGCAACACCTCCATTATACTTGGTTAAAAAAGGTGCTAAAAAACGATACGCTTGGAATGATGAAGAACGAGATGGAATTATGGAAGAATTTGGTCAAGGATCTTCAATCCAAAGATATAAAGGTTTAGGAGAGATGAATGCTATTCAGCTTTGGGATACTACTATGAATCCAGAATTTAGAACTTTTAGAAAAGTGACAATTGATAATGCAGTTGAAGCTGACAGAGTATTTTCAATGTTAATGGGTGATGAGGTTCCACCACGTAGAGAGTTTATTGAAAAAAATGCTACATACGCCAATATTGATGTTTAATAAATAATTATAAAATAAATGAAAGTAACTATTGTAGGTGCAGGAAATGTAGGATCAACATGTGCAGAAGTAATTGCAACTCAATCCATTGCGAGTGAAGTTGTTCTTTTGGATATTAAAGAAGGTTTTGCCGAAGGAAAAGCTTTGGATATGATGCAAACTCAAACAACTATAGGTTTTGGAACAAAAATAATTGGCACGACTGGAGATTACTCAAAAACATCTGATAGTGATGTTGTAGTTATTACATCGGGTATTCCTAGAAAACCTGGAATGACAAGAGAGGAATTAATTGGAATTAATGCTGGTATTGTTAAAACAGTTTCTGAAAATGTTTTAAAATTTTCACCAAACACAATAATAGTTGTTGTTTCTAATCCAATGGATACCATGACTTATTTGGCACTTAAATCAACAGGTTTGCCAAAAAACAGAGTAATTGGTATGGGTGGCGCTTTAGACAGTTCTAGGTTTAAAACTTATCTATCTCAAGCTTTAAATAGACCTGCAAATGATATTCATGGAATGGTAATAGGTGGTCATGGTGATACAACCATGATTCCTTTGACAAGATTAGCTACATACAACGGATTACCAATATCAGATCTAATTTCAGAAGAGAAGTTAGATGATGTGGCAGCTAGTACTATGGTTGGTGGAGCAACTTTAACAAAATTATTAGGTACCTCAGCGTGGTATGCACCTGGGGCTTCAGTTGCTTTTCTTGTAAAATCTATTTTAAACGATGAAAAGAGAATTATTCCTTGCTCAGTTTTTTTAGACGGAGAGTATAATCAAGATGATATTTGTATTGGTGTTCCATGTATTATTGGAAAAAATGGTTGTGAAAAAATTATTAATTTAAATTTAAATGACAAGGAAATGGTAAAATTTGCTGATAGTGCCTCTGCTGTCAGAAAAATGAATTTAGCTCTATAGGTATAGATAATTTAATAAATTACTTTGATGTTTATTCTTAGAATTGCTTTATCATCAAGTAAATCATATATTTGCTCGTTTTAAAAAAAGAACTCATAAATAATATATTATGCATAATAATGGTCTAATAAAGTTTTTTGCTTTTTGTTTCACTCTTGTTAGTGTTTACCAAATTTCATTCACTTTTATAACATCAGGCATTGAAGATAGTGCGTCTGAATATTCTATAAACTCTATTTCAAGTCAACAGGAAAATTTTGCCGATCTAAGAGAAGAAAAATATAACAATTATTTAGATTCTATTTCTGATGAGTCTATTCTAGGCTTTACGACTTATAAAAGTGCAAAAAATAAAGAATTAAATAAAGGTCTAGATTTAAAGGGAGGTATTGATGTTACGCTTCAAGTTTCAGTTAAGGATATTCTAAAAGGTCTTTCAGAAAACTCGAAAGATCCTGTATTTAATAAAGCATTAAATGATGCTGATATTTTACAAAAAGAATCTGATGATACTTATGTTGAATCATTCTTTAATGCTTTTGACGAAATTAGTACTGATACCTCATTGGCATCTCCAGATATTTTTGCAAATAGATCATTAAGTGATGAAATAAATTTTGAAATGACTAATGCCGAGGTTAAACCGATAATTAGAAGAAAAATTGATGAATCGATTGTTTCAGCTTTTGAAGTATTAAGAAAAAGAATAGATAAATTTGGAGTAACTCAGCCTAATATTCAACGTTTGGGTAATTCAGGAAGAATTAGAGTTGAATTACCTGGAGCTAAAGACGTTGCTAGGGTTAAGAACCTTCTTCAAAGTACAGCTCAGTTGGAATTTTGGTACACCGAGAAAAATGATGATTTTTTACCTTTTTTATCAAAAGCTAATGAGGTGTTAAAAACTATTTTAGTTGAAGATGATAAAGCAGAAAAGATAGAAACATCCGAAATAGATGATTTATTAGCTGATGTTGAAGCTAATGATTCCATCAGTTCTAGTGAAAAAAACCCTCTTTTTGATTATTTAGTTGGAACTGGTTTTCAAGGAGGACCAGTAATTGCACAATTTTTATCAAAAGATCAAAAGAAAATTGAGGAGTATTTGTCAATGCCAGAAATTAGACAATTACTTCCATCTGAAAAAAGATTTACTCGTTTTTTATTTGGTAAGACAGATGTGTCAAATAATGTAGTTGATCTTTATGCGATTAAATCTAACAGAGATAATAAACCACCACTTAGTGGTAGTGTAGTTGTTGATGCAAGTCAATCTTATGATCAGGTTGGGGCAGCAGCTGTTTCAATGCAGATGAACGGAAAGGGTGCTAGAAAATGGGAAGAAATGACAGGAACTGCCTATACAGAAAAAAGTAATATTGCTATTGTATTAGATGATATAGTATACTCAGCGCCTGGAGTTTCACGAGGTGCAATTTCTGGCGGTAGATCTGAAATTTCTGGTCAATTTACTTTAAATGAAGCAATTGATTTAGCTAATGTTCTAAGAGCGGGAAAATTACCTGCTTCAGCTGAAATTATTGAATCTGAAGTGGTTGGTCCTTCACTTGGAAAAGAAAATATTGAAAAAGGTATCAATTCTTTTATTATAGCTCTAATTCTAGTTCTTATTTGGATGATTTTTTATTATGGTAGGGCAGGGATATATGCGGATGTTGCTCTGGTATTGAATTTAGTTTTAATATTTGGAATTTTAGCTGGATTAGGTGCGGTACTAACGCTTCCTGGAATTGCTGGTATTGTGTTAACAATCGGTATGTCAGTAGATGCTAATGTTCTTATTTTTGAAAGAATTAGAGAAGAGTTAGGAAAAGGAAAAGGTCTGAAACAATCTGTTGGAGACGGATTTAGTAATGCATTATCTTCAATTCTAGATGCCAATATTACAACTGGTCTTACGGCTTTAATTCTTTTTGTTTTTGGATCAGGCCCAATAAAAGGTTTTGCAACAACTTTATTAATAGGTATTGCAACATCATTGTTTACAGCAATTTTTATAACAAGAATGTTAGTTGATTCAAGATTATCAAAAGGTAAAATTCTTGATTTTTCTACAACACTCACTAAAAATTTATTCAGCAAACTTTCTATTAGGTTTTTACAAAAGAGAAGAGTTGCTTATTTTG
>PADT01000041.1 GCA_002700465.1 Flavobacteriaceae bacterium
GTAATAGTTGATTATTTGCTTATCAACAATTTATATAAATAACAGAAAAGGTCTAATCTATAAATTGTCCTGGAATATTAAACTTAGATATATCACACTTATCCAATTTACCAAAATATTTATATCTGTATTTTGCGACTTTACTATATACCCAGTCATTGAATTTAGTTGGAAGTATATTAAAAAATAAAAATATTTTATAAAAACCTCCAATACTTTCAATTATTTTAAAAACAGCTGTAGATTTTGTGTAAACCTGATCATTAACCTTAAACAGTACTGTATCAAACTCATTCAAGTCAATCTTTAAGTTAGATAATAAAATTTGACCTGATTTTCCTTGAAGAGATGAAAATTTAAGGTTTTTTTGAGTATCCATTTTAACCAATAAATTAACAGACCAGTCACATAAACCACATATTCCATCAAAATAAACTACTTTATCAATTTCTTCTTTCATTTAACAAATTCCAATTTACTAATGTTAGTTTTAGTTGTAAAAGTATCGTAATTAATTATTGCATTATTTTTTTCAATATTATCAATAACCCCCACTGTTGTACTTCCTTCTATTCGTACTTTATCACCAATCTTAAAAACTATATTCAAATGTTTTTTAACAGGTTTTAGTTTATTTTTTTTCTTTTGTTTTCTAATTGAATGAAGTTCTTTTTCTAATACTTCTTTAGTTTTTTTAACTTTCTTTTTTTCTAGTTTAGCTTTAGAAAAGTTAATCTTTTTTCTTTTAGAATTTAATGTATCAACTAAATTTAATAATTCTGAAATAAGTATTCTTTTCTTACCGTTATTAAAATATCTTTCAGAAATATCATTTAGCTTGTTACCTACAGTTATCATTCTTTGATTAGAATCAAAAAGCTCCTGATAATTTACAAGCTTAGATTTAATTTTATCATTTGTTAAATTAAGTTTCTCGTTTTCCTTCTTAAACTTATCTTCTTCTTGTTTAAGTGAACTGGCTGTTTTATCTAATTGAACTCTTTGTTTTTGTAATTTTGCTATAGTTGCATCAAATCTAACTTTTCCTCTTTCGATCTTCTTTTTAGCTCTATTAATAATACTGTAAGGAATTCCATTCTTTTGAGCAACTTCAAACGTAAAAGAACTTCCAGCCTGACCCAGAACTAAATTAAAAGTAGGCTCAAGTGTTTTATCGTTAAATTGCATGTTTGCATTGGACATGTGAGGTAATTCGTTTGCTAATAGTTTTAAATTAGAATAATGTGTTGTAATCACTCCAAAACTCTCTCTTTCGTAAAACACTTCTAAAAAAATTTCAGCAAGTGCGCCACCTAGCTCTGGATCTGATCCAGTTCCAAATTCATCAATTAAAAACAAAGTTTTTGAATTACATTTTTTCAAGAAACTATTCATGTTTTTAAGTCTATAGCTATAGGTACTTAACTGATTTTCTATCGATTGATTATCTCCGATATCTGAAATTATATTTTCAAATACACACATTTGAGTTGAGTGATGAACAGGAATTAAAATCCCTGACTGAAGCATTAATTGTAATAAGCCAATAGTTTTAAGAGTAATACTTTTTCCACCAGCGTTAGGTCCAGAAACAACAATTATTCTTTTATTATTATCAAGACTAATCGATTGTGGGTAAGTCTTTAAATTTAATTTAGTGTTTGAAGAGTATAAAAGAGGATGAAAAGCGTCTTTAATCTTAGTAATTCTTTCAGATGATATATTAGGTTTTAATGCATTTATTTCTTTTGCATATTTAGCTTTGGCATATATAACGTCAATATCTGTCAAATAATCTTGATAGTTTGTAAGAGTGTTACAGTAAGGTTGTAAAAAGGATGTTAAATCTTTAAGTATTTTTTTAATTTCTTCATTTTCGTCGTATAAAAAATCTTGAAGTTTTCTACTTTGAATTAAAGTTTCTTGAGGTTCAATATAAACAATACTTCCTGTTTTAGAGCTTCCCATCATTTGCCCTTTAACTTTTCTTCTATACATTGCTTTTACTGCTAATACTCTTCTGTTGTCAATTAAAGATTCTTTAATTTCATCTAAATAACCAGAAGAATTATTTGAATTTAAAGCGCTAGAGAAAGATTGTCTAATTTTAGATTTAGTAGAACTAATGTTGTTTCTAATATTTAATAACTCATTTGTAGCATTATCTTTAATAAACCCGTATTTATCAATTACTGAATTTATTTCTTGAATAATTTCTTTTACAATGTCTAAATCTTTAGTTAGTTCATATATATTAACATAATAAGATTTGAATTTCTTAAGAAACTTAATATGTAATATTGTTAACTCAACAACCGTTTTTATCTTCCTGAACGAATCAATTTCGAGTTGACTATTAAGTATTTGAATTATTTTAATTTCCTTAGAAATAGATTCAAAAAAATGATTTGGAAAATTATTATCATTATCTAAAGAGGATAAATACTCGGAAACTAGATCTAAAGAAAAATTAATTTGATCAAATACTAAGGAGGGTTTTAAAGATTTTAATTTTTCTTTTCCATGACTCGTAACACAATAGGTTAGTATGTTATCGACAACAACATCAAATTCTAAGTCCTCTAAAGTTTTCTTGGGAATTGCCAAAGTAATTGTATATTAAAAAAAGTAAAAATAATGAATTTAATTGAAGACAAATATCAATAAATCTTGGAATAAAATTTTAGAAAAAGAATTAAAAAAAGATTATTTCATTTCATTATTAAAAACCACCAAGAATAATTACAATAACAATACGTGTTTTCCTAAAAGGAGTAACATTTTTTCAGCATTTAATCATTGTTCCTTTGAAAAATTAAAAGTTGTAATTATAGGACAAGATCCATACCACGGAACTAACCAAGCAAACGGATTATCATTTTCTGTAAATTCTAATGAAAAACTACCTCCATCATTAAAAAATATTTTTTTGGAAATAAATAATGATTTAAAAACCAATATTAGAACGAATGGTGATCTTGCAGATTGGGCTAGCCAAGGAGTTTTATTATTAAATTCTATTCTTTCAGTTGAAAGTGGAAAACCTGGAAGTCACTCAAAAATAGGATGGGAAACTTTTACAGATAACGTAATTAAGATAATTTCAAAGTCTAAAAACAATGTTGTTTTTATGTTATGGGGGGGCTATGCAAAAAAAAAAGAAAAATTAATTTTTGAAAATAATCATTTGATTTTGAAAACTGGACATCCGTCTCCGCTAAGTGCAAACAGAGGATATTGGTTTGGAAATAAACATTTTAGTAAATGCAATTCCTTTTTAGAAAAAAAAGATATTGAACCTATTGAATGGTAAATACTGTAAAATATGATTAACTTTAAATAAAAAATATTATGATTATTACTACTACTGAAACAATACCAAATAAAGAAATAACAGAATCGTTAGGAATCGCAAGAGGGTCAACAGTTAGAGCACGAAATGTTGCTAGAGACATATTTGCTGGAATAAAAAACCTTGTTGGTGGTGAAATTGAGGAATATACTAAACTTCAAGCTCAATCTAGAGAACAAGCACTCACTAGAATGATTGAAGATGCTAATAGAGTAGGAGCTGATGCAGTTGTAAATGTTAGGTTTATGACATCAGTAATTTCTCAAGGTGCCGCTGAGGTACTTGCTTATGGAACTAGTGTGAAAATTAAATAATTATGACTGTTACTTGGCTAATTATTGGTGGAATTCTTATTGTTTTTGCAATAGTAAACAGGATTAACAAATCTAAAGAAGAGAAATTTGAAGATAGGGACAATTAAAACTTAATATTATGGAATGGTATTTAAAGGTAATGAGAGATAATTATGCCAACTTTAATGGAAGAGCTAGGAGGAAAGAATATTGGATGTATACACTAATTCTAACAGTTTTATTAATCGCATTAATGGCAATTATGTTTTCTGCTTTGTCTCTCAGTGATGAAACCAGAATTGAAACGGGACCAAGCGGATATTTAACAGTTCTTCTATTATTTGTTTTTCTAGTTGTACATTTTATTCCCTCACTAGCTTTAACAGTGAGAAGGTTGCATGACACCGGAAAAAGCGGATGGTGGTATTTAATCGTATTTGTACCATACTTGGGCAATTTCGTTATTTTTATATTTACATTAATTGATGGAGATGAAGGTGAAAACAAATATGGTCCAAATCCCAAACTATAATTTAATATTCATTCGTTAATGAATGTTTATTGAAATTGATATATTTGTTAAATAAAATAAAATAATGAAAAAATATTTTCAATTTAACGGAACTATAAATGGAACAACATTTTTTTTAAGAAACTTATTTGTAGCAGTACTTCTTATTCCATGTTTTATTCTAACACTATTTTTTTCTGTAATAGTTGGTATGGAATTAATGGATAGTGCTGGAATCGATATTCAAGAAATACAAGAAAGTGGAACTTTCGATCAAAAAGAACTAGAAGCTCAAATGGAAGAAGGCTTTAAAGATAATCCTGAAGAAATTTTAAATATTTTTAAAAATGCTTTTACACCATTTTGGATAATATCTTTTGTTGTTTCAATTATCCCTGTTGTTTGGTTTAGTTTATCTACTTATTTCAAAAGAATTACAGGATTGTTTTCTAAAAACAATGTCTACATATTTTTTGGTTTAGTAATTACAGATATTATTTTAGACTATTTGATTTTCAAAAACTTTTTAAGTGGTCCAATTTTTAAAATTTCATTATTCCTATCACTAATAATTTTTATGATCTTAATAATAAAAGATTCTGGAATAGGAGAAGAAGAACACGAAGGTTAACCACCAACTCTTTTAACTTTATGACCTTGTTGAGTTAAAATAGAAGTTATTTTATCTCTGTATTTTCCTTGGATAATAATTTCTTCATTTTTAATTGAACCACCAACACCACATTTATTTTTAAGTTCTTTAGCTAATTCTTTAAACTGATCCTTAGTTCCTTTGAAACCTTTAACTATTGTTACAGGTTTTCCTGCACGTCCTTTTACACTGTAATGAGCTTCAAGATTCTGAGGTTTAATATTATTTGATTTTATATTAACTGTTTCCGATTCAATTATTTCATCAGGATTAATTAAAGATTTAAGATCAGAAAGAGAGCCTAGTTTTTTCATTATTTTTTCATAACTCCAATATCAATAAGCCTATTGATTAAAAAATCATGTGCAGTTATATCTTCAAAGCCTTTAGGATTTTGATTATCTATACAGTTTTCAAGAACATTTAATTTCATTGTTCCAATGGGGTGTAAGAAAAAAGGAATTGAATATCTAGATTTACTCCAGTACTCTTTTGGAGGATTAACAACCCTGTGAATAGTGGATTTAAGCTTGTTATTAGTATACCTAGACAACATATCTCCAACATTGACAACTATTTCATCTTCTCCTGCAATAGCGTCAATCCATTCACCTTGATTATTTTTAACCTGTAAACCCTTTCCGTGAGCACCCATAAGTAGGGTAATCAAGTTAATATCACCATGAGCTGCAGCTCTAACTGCGTTATCTGGTTCTTTTGTAATAGGAGGGTAGTGTATTGGTCTTAAAATACTGTTACCATTTAAAACGTATTTATCGAAGTGATCTTCTTCTAAATCCAGAAACAATGCAATTGCTCTTAATACAAATAATCCTGTCTTTTCTAGTGCCTTATATGTAACCTCGCCGGCTTTATTGAAATCAGGAATTTCAGTTACAAATGGATTTTCAGGATAATTAAATTTTGATTTATCACTCTCACTTAAATATTGACCAAAATGCCAAAACTCTTTTAAATCACCTTCTTTTTTTCCTTTTGCATGTTCTTTTCCAAAAGAAGTATACCCTCTTTGACCTTTAAAACCTTCAAATTCATATTTTGATTTAGCTTCAGAAGACATATCAAAAAAAGATTTAATTTGTTTATATAAATCCTCAACATTATCATTTGATAAAAAATGATTTTTAAGAGATAAAAAACCTATTTCTTGATAAGCTTTTCCAACCGACTTAACAAAAGCATCTTTTCTTGTTTTGTCATTAGACAAAAAATCGTTTAAATCTAGTGAAGGGATATTACTCATTTTTAAAATAATTCGTTAAGACTTGAATATTTAAGATTAAAAGCATCAGCAATAGCTTTATAAACGACTTTTCCATTAATTACATTAAGACCCAATTTAAGAGATTCATCTTCTTCACATGCATTTTTCCATCCTTTATTTGCCAAATCTAATCCTTGTTTTATTGTTGCATTTGTTAAAGCCTCTGTAGATGTAGCTGGTACTGCTCCTGGCATGTTAGCTACACTGTAGTGCAGCACGTCATCTATAATATAAGTAGGATCTTGGTGAGTAGTAGGGTGGGTGGTTTCAAAACATCCGCCTTGATCTACTGCTACATCAACCAACACTGTTCCAGGTTGTAAATCCTTTAACATATCCTTTGTTATTAAATTTGGAGCCTTAGCTCCAGGAATTAGAACAGCACCAATTATTAAATGAGCTGATTTCATAGCTTGAACAATATTGTAATGACTTGAAAATTGTGTTGATACGTTTTTAGGCATAACGTCATCTAAATATCTTAATCTATCTAAATTGATATCAAATATAGTAACATTAGCTCCTAAACCAGCAGCCATTTTAGCTGACTCAGAACCAACAACACCACCACCTAAAACAATGACATTAGCTGGTTTTACACCTGGAACACCTCCAAGTAAAATACCATAACCGTTTTGAGGTTTCTCTAAAAACTTAGCACCCTGCTGAGCTGCCATTCTTCCAGCAACTTCAGACATAGGAGTTAATAGAGGTAATGACAAATCTTTATTTTGAACTGTTTCATAAGCAATGCATATACTCTTAGTGTCTATCATTGCTTTGGTAAGTTCTTCCGAGGAAGCAAAATGAAAATAAGTATATACAATTTGATTTTCTTTAATTAAAGAATATTCAGATTTTAAAGGTTCTTTTACTTTAACAATCATTTCGGACTTTTCATAAATTTCCTCAATAGTATTGCAAATTTGAGCTCCAACATTTGAATAATCAGAATCTTTATATCCACTTCCTAAACCAGCATCCCTTTGAATTAAAACTGTGTGGCCATTGTTAACGAAAGAATTGGCTCCTGAAGGAGTCATTCCAACTCTAAATTCATTATTTTTTATTTCTTTTGGTACACCTACTATCATTGTATTGTGTTTTGTTATGCATAGATAATTACAAAATTATTAATTACAAAGCATAAAATATCAGATTTATTAAAATATTAGCAACTAAATTAAAGAATAATGAAGAATTAGTAATTACTCGAACAATTGTTTATTTATTGATGGAAATAATTTTAGAGCATTTTTATAGTACAACTTTTTCAAAACTTCATCAGGAAGATTTAAACCATACATTTTCCAAAGTCCATGTCTTTTTCTATAATAATCAAAATATTCATCTGAAGTTTCTAGTACTCTAAAATAAACATCGAACTCTGATTTCTTGTAAGTGTCTTTACCAAACATTATCCTGTCCTGATAATCAATAAAGAATTTTCTTGCTCGTCGTGGTTGTCTACCAAGTTCACCAATAACAGCACCTATTTCAGTGTAAACATTTGGTAATTTGTTAAGATGGTCTTCTAATTTATCTAAATCATTTGCCATCCATCCCATATGTGCATTAATAAAAATAGTGTTTGGATGATTTTTAAACATATTAAACTGCTCATCCATAACTGTTTTAAAAGACGGATACTTATCAGACGGTCTAAAACTACCTGGTTTTTGCCTTGCATGTAACCACCTTTCGTTGTATTTGTCAACAGGATCAAAGAAAGGGGAGGGCTCTCCAGAATGAATAAGTACAGGAATATTTAATTCTCCACAAACTTTCCATATTGGATCCAATCTTGAATCATCAACTTTTACTCTTTCTCCGGAGGCATCTTTTAAAGATAAACCTAAATCTTTATATACTTTTAATCCGATTGCGCCATTTGACACTGCATTTTTAATAGTATTTACAGAGTTTATTGCAAAATCTTTATTATCAATTTTTTTGAAATCGATATTAACAAAAACCCCAAATCTATCTGGAAAATTCTCTTTTACATTAGTTAAAGATTTCTCAAGATTTAAATCCATTAAAGATTGATTACCAACAAAAGTAGCTAAACCAGAACCACTTAGATTTATCATAAAACCCATATTTAGGCTATCCATTTCAGATACTAATTTCTTTAAATTGGAGTAAGACATGTCCCATTGATGACTATGAACATCTACAAAAGGATATTTAGATCTAATTGTTTTGTTCTGCTCTACAACTAAAGATGTTACAGGAGAATATTCTTCAATATCCATTAAATTATTCTTCTTCTGAACATTATCTATAGCCCAATAAGAAATACCACTAACAATAAGTATTATAATTAGAATTGAGAATAAAAAGAGTAGGGCTTTTAAAAATTTTTTAAATGAAAGTAATTTCATTTTATTTAAAA
>PADT01000042.1 GCA_002700465.1 Flavobacteriaceae bacterium
ATCATCATACTCAAGAAGTCTTTTTCGTATTCCAAAATTATTTTCTTCAACTTTTTTTTGTGCTCTTTCAATAGAATCAGTGATCATAGAATGTTGGATTACCTCACCCTCTTTTAATCCCATCCTATCCATCATTTTTGCAACCCTATCTGAACCAAAAAGTCTCATTAAATTATCTTCTAATGAAACATAGAATTGTGAGCTTCCAGGATCTCCTTGTCTTCCAGCCCTTCCTCTTAATTGCCTATCAACTCTTCTTGAATCATGTCTTTCTGTTCCAATTATGGCTAATCCACCGTTTTCCTTTATTTTATCTGAAATTTTGATATCAGTTCCTCTACCTGCCATGTTTGTAGCTATAGTAACTATTCCTGCATTACCAGCTTCAGAAACAATATCTGCCTCTTTTTTGTGTAGTTTGGCATTCAAAACATTATGATTAATCTTTCGTATTGTCAACATTCTTCCCAAAAGTTCTGAAATTTCAACAGATGTTGTTCCAATTAAAACAGGTCTACCTTGGTTAGATATTTTTGTAACATCTTCAATAACTGCATTATATTTTTCTCTTTTAGTTTTATATATTAAATCATTGTGATCTTTTCTAGCAATTGGTTTGTTAGTAGGAATTTCTACAACATCTAATTTATATATGTCCCATAGTTCTCCAGCTTCTGTAATTGCTGTTCCTGTCATTCCAGAAAGTTTGTTATACATTCTGAAATAATTTTGTAGAGTTATTGAAGCAAATGTTTGAGTGGCATCTTCAATTTTTACATTCTCTTTAGCTTCAATAGCTTGATGAAGTCCATCAGAGTACCTTCTGCCATCCATAATTCTACCAGTTTGTTCATCGACAATTTTGACTTTGTTATCCATGACAACATACTCAGTATTTTTTTCGAAAAGAGTGTATGCTTTTAGTAATTGATTTAAAGTGTGAATTCTTTCACTTTTAGTAGCAAAATCATTATAAACTTTTTCTTTTTCTTCCACCTCTTTATTTAACTCAAGTTTTTTGTTTTCTATTTGAGTTAATTCTATTGAAAGATTAGGTAAAACAAAAAAATTAGAATCTTCATTTTTATTTGAAATAGTATCTATTCCTTTATCTGTTAGTTCAATTTGATTATTTTTTTCATCAATAACAAAGAATAAATCTAAATCTACTTTAGGCATTTCTCTGTTATTATCCTGCATATAAAAGTTTTCAGTTTTTTGCAGTAGTTGTTTGATTCCATCTTGACTTAGATATTTTATTAACGCTGAATTCTTAGGAAGTCCTCTGAAAACTTGTAATAAATGAAAACCTCCTTGTTCAGTATTTCCATCAGAAATTAACTTTTTAGCTTTCGATAAAACTTGGGTCAACAAATCTTTTTGTTTTTTGACTATTTCATAAATTCTTGGTTTTAACTCATCGAATTCATGTATGTCTCCCTTAGGAACAGGCCCTGAAATTATTAGCGGAGTTCTAGCGTCATCAACAAGAACAGAATCAACTTCATCAACAATTGAATACGCATGTTTTCTTTGAACTAAATCTTTTGAAGAGTGAGCCATATTATCTCTTAAATAATCGAATCCAAATTCATTATTAGTTCCATATGTGATATCTGCGTTGTATGCTTTTCTTCTTTCTTCTGAGTTAGGAGAGTGATAGTCAATACAATCAATACTTAATCCATGAAATTCAAAAATTGGTGCCATCCAAGCACTATCTCTTTTAGCTAAATAATCATTTACGGTAACCAAATGAACACCATTTCCGGTGAGAGCGTTTAAATATACAGGAAGGGTAGCTACTAATGTTTTCCCTTCACCAGTTTGCATTTCAGCAATTTTACCTCTATGTAGAACTATACCTCCAATCAACTGAACATCATAATGAACCATATCCCAAGTAACCTCTTTTCCAGCAGCATTCCATTTGTTTAACCAAATCACATCATCTTGGTCAGTTTTAACATAAGTTTTTTCTGAGGATAATCTTAGATCGTATTCATTTGCTTTAACTCTAATTTCAGAATTTTCTTTAAACCTTTTTGCAGTTTCTTTTACAACAGCAAATGCTTGAGGAAGAATATCATTTAAAATTTCTTCAACTTTTTTATTTGAATCCTCATTTATTGTATCTATTTCAGTGTAATAGTCATCTTTTTCATCAATGTTATTGGAGGATTGTATTTTAGAATTTAAACCTTCAATTAGATCATTGAACGGCTTTCTAGAATCTTTAATAATATTTTTAAAAATTGCTGTTTTTAATCTTAACTCGTCATGACTAAGTGAAGAAAATTCTTTTTCAAAAGCCAATATTTGCTTTACTATTCCTTCAACTTCCTTTAAATCTTTTTTTGATTTACTTCCTACAAAAACGTTTAATATAGAATTTATAAAGCTCATTATTATTTTTTCTATTCAAATTTAAGTAAAAAAAAAGCCTCAAATGAGACTTTTTAAGAAAGTTTTTTATGGTTAATATTCATCTTCATTCCAAAGATAATCTTCATCAGTAGGATAATCTGGCCAAATCTCAAGTATAGATTCATAGATTTCTTCTTCTTCTTCTTCAATTTCCTGTAGATTTTCTATTACTTCTAAAGGAGCACCAGTACGAATGCAGAAGTCGATTAACTCATCTTTATTTGCAGGCCAAGGTGCATCAGTTAAATAGGTGGCTAATTCTAGAGTCCAATACATAATTTTAAATTATAATATTTGCAAAAATAATTTTTTATATGACTCACACAATATTTTATTAAGAAATTTAATGTTATTTTTTTTTCGCAAAATAAAACAAGAAAATAATTATGAAGAAAAAAAGTGATATTCTGGAGATATAATCTCCATATTTTGCGTAAAAAGTTAGCTTATTCGATATGCTTATTTTGTCATTAATTATTCCGTTTTTCTCGTATTCTATACTCTTAATAATATCCCCTTTTTCATTAATTATTGCAGAAATTCCAGTATTTGCACTTCTAACAATACTTCTTCTCAGTTCAATTGATCTCAACCTCGAGTAACTTAATAATTGTTTGTGTCCGGGAGAATTACCCCACCAACCATCATTTGTTATAATAGCGATTAATTGTGCACCATTTCTCACATAATCTGTCATGAATTCACCATACATAGATTCATAACATATTACAGGAGCTACTAATGCATTCGATTTTGTTTTAAATACAGATCTATTTGGTTGGGTTGCTCTAGTCATTACAGTTCCACCAAAATCTAAAAGTAAATTACCTAAAAGTGGTTCTAAAATTGATTTATATGGTAAATTTTCCACTCCAACTACAAGCTTAGATTTATGATAAACTTGATTTGAACTTGAATTTATAAAGCTACTGTTATATATATCTACCCATGTACTATCTCTTAAATAATTAGAACTTTGAGTTTTTGTTTTAGATGAATTATAAATTTTGTAAAACTGAATTCCGCTTATAATTTCTGATTTTTTTTCATTTAAATAATTATCTAAATCCTTATAAAACGGTGTACTGAAAAAATCTTTTAAGGAATAGCCTGGGCTTTCCGAAAAATATGTTTCAGGAGTTATTATTAATTTATTGTTGAATTTTTTATCATTAGTTTTATCTTTAAATTCTTCTAATATTTCAAAGTTTGTTCTTCCGTATTTTTTGTTATATGGGTCTACATTAGGTTGTATTATTGTGACGTCTATAAATTTTTCTTGTTTTATGTCTTGCTCATAAATAAATAAAGAAATTATTATTGGAAAAGAGATACATAATAAACCAATTGATAAGTTTTTTAAATAATATTTATTGTTTAAATATTTATTTAAAGTTTCAAAAAACAAAAGATTTACAATAAGAATCCATATCGAACCACCTAAAGTACCTGTAAACTCAAACCATTGTATTAACTGATGTGATTCAGAAAAAACATTACCCAAAATCAATGATGGCCAAGAAAATTCCCAACTTAAATTAAATTTTTCAAAAACAATCCAAGAAGAAATAAAAAAAATAACACCAAGTTTACCGCCTAATTTTTTAGAAATTAAACTATAACCGGCAAAAACTAAAGCCATTAATATGGAATATAAAATGATCGCAAAAAACATCCCAAATATTGTTGAGTTAACTAACCACCAGGATGTAATAGAATTCCATAAAATAAAACTCAGAAAACTATAGGAAAAAATTTTAAAAACAGATTTCTCTCTTAATCTTCTTTCAATTATTAGTAATGGTATAAAAGCGACAAATATTAAAAAGACCATCCCATTAACCGGCCATGATAGTCCAAAGAGTAATCCAGAAAAAAGACTTAGTATTAAATATTTTTTATTCAAATTAATAGAATTAATAATATTTACAAGTTAATAAAAACTCATTTCTAAATATAAAAGTATTTCTTGTTTTGATTTTGTATAAAATCATTAATTTAGAAATGTGAAACTTTTTAATTTTATTCCTAATCTCCTAACTCTAACAAATCTATTTTTTGGTTGTGTTGCTGTTGTTTTTGGAGTTATGGGAGATCTTGAAAAATTAGCTTTATTTGTGTCATTGGGATTGATTTGTGATTTTTTTGACGGATTTTTTGCAAGACTACTAAAAGTTGATAATAAACTTGGGGTTCAGTTAGATTCATTATCTGATTTAGTAACATTTGGACTAACTTCTTCAATAGTAATATTAAATATTATTGGTTCTTCGACTTTTGTAATTGAAAATTCATCTAATTTTCTAATTTCTTTAACTCCGTACTTAGCTTTTTTAATCACACTTTCATCATCTTACAGATTAGCCAAATTTAATGTTAGTACCATTGGAACAGATTTTACTGGACTTCCTACCCCAGCAAATGCAATTTTAATTGTTTTTCTTCCTCAATTTATTGAACGTTTTCAATTAGAATTAATTTTTGAAAATATTTTTATTTTAATATTATTAGTTTTCTTGTCATCATTTCTTCTAATATCCAACATTAATATGTTTTCATTAAAAATTAATAATTTAAAATTTAATCAAAATAAAGCTTTATATGTGTTATTTTTTTTCTCAATAATTCTTTTTGCTAGTTTAGGATTAGCTTCTCTTCCTATAATAATAACTATTTATATAGTTTTAAATTTATTAAGAGCTATAGTCTAGTTTCTTCTTTCTAAATTCAAAGTTCTGACCTAAATATAATTTTCTTACCATTTCATCTTTTGCTAAATCTTCTGGTTTTCCAGATTTGAGTATATTTCCTTCAAACATTAGATAAGTTCTATCTGTTATAGCTAATGTTTCTTGAACATTATGATCAGTGATTAAAATTCCTATATTTCTTTTCTTTAAATGTGAAATTATTTTTTGAATATCTTCAACAGCAATAGGATCAACCCCAGCAAAAGGCTCGTCAAGTAATACAAATTTAGGATCTGTGGCTAAAGCTCTTGCAATTTCAGTTCTTCTTCTTTCTCCACCAGAAAGTAAATCACCTCTACTTTTTCTTATTTTCTGTAAATTAAATTCGTTCAATAAAGATTCCATTTTTTCAGATTGTTGTTCACTGGTGAGAGTTGTTAGTTCTAAAACAGCTTTTATGTTATCTTCAATTGATAATTTTCTAAAAACAGAAGCTTCTTGTGCTAAATATCCAATTCCTTTCTGTGCTCTCATGTACATAGGCAATGTAGTTATCTCTAAATTGTCTAATGATATTTTGCCTCCATCTGGCTTAATTAGTCCTACAATCATATAAAAACTAGTAGTTTTTCCAGCACCATTTGGACCTAGTAAACCAACTATTTCACCTTGATTTACTTCTATTGAAATGTCATTAACTACTTTTCTTCCTTTATATGACTTGAATATGCTTTGAGCTGTTAATTTCATTTTTTATTTTTTTCTTTTCTAATTACAAACTTAGAGATATATATACTAATTTGATAAAGAACAATAATCGGAATAGCAACTATTATTTGACTAGCTATATCAGGTGGAGTTATAACAGCTGACAAAGTCAAAACTATTATCAAAGCAAATTTTCTATACTTAATCATTAATTCAGGTGTAATTACTCCAATTTTAGTTAAAAAATAAACTATAATAGGTAATTCAAAAATTAGTCCTGAGGCTAGTACAGAAGCTCTTACAAGACCAACATAACTATCTAAGTCAAAGTCATTAAAAATTTCAGTACTAACACTGTAAGAGCCTAAAAAATTTATTGAAAGCGGGGTAACTATATAGTATCCAAAAAGAACACCAATAAAAAATAGCAAAGAAGAAATAATAATGAATCCTCTTGCATTACTTTTTTCATTTTCATAAAGCCCAGGACTTATGAAACTCCAAAATTGATATATTACATATGGAAATGACATAATAAATCCAGCTGTAATAGACATCCATATGTGTGCTGAGAACTGTCCAGACATTGTTCTGCTTTGGATTCTAAAAGGCATTTCATTGATACAGAAGCTTTCATCTAAACCTATTTTATTAGAAATACTGCATAGTAATTCATAAGTAAAAAAGTCAATATTTTTTGGGCCAAATAAAATTTTGTCGAATATGAAATCTTTAGCAATAAATGCTATTGAACCTGTTATTAATATTGCTAATACAGATCTTAATAAATGCCACCTTAAATCTTCAAGATGATCTAAAAAAGACATTTCCTCAATTGAGCTATTTTTCATTAAGATAATCCTTCGTTTAAAATATTGTGTAAATGAATTAGACCAAAATAATCTCCATTTTTAGTAACTACAATTTGAGTTATTTTATTTTTATTCATAATCGACAAGGCTTCAGAGGCTAATGTTTTAGAGTCAATAATAAAAGGATTTTTTGACATCAAGTCTTTGGCTAATATATTATTAAAGTTTGATTCATTAGAGAACACTCTTCTAATGTCTCCGTCAGTAATTATGCCAATTGGCTTATTATCTTTTACAACAACAGCTGCACCCAAAAGATTTTTGGAAATCACATCAATTATTGTTTTAAAATCATCAGATTCGAATAATTGTGGTTTTAAATTTTTATTTATTATTTCATCAACTTTTAAATAAAGTTTTTTTCCTAATATTCCGCCAGGATGATGTTTGGCAAAATCATTTTCATTAAATCCGTTAATTTTAGACAAACAAATAGCTATTGCATCTCCAATTACAAGTTGTGCGGTGGTACTTGTTGTTGGGGCTAAATTATTTAAACAGGCCTCTTCTTCAATACGAGAGTTTAACAAATAATCAGAATTTTTAGCTAAATATGAATTTGGCTCTGATGTTATAGAGATAATGCTTATGTTTCTTTGTTTGATAAAAGGAACAAGGTTTTTTATTTCAGGTGTATTACCGCTTTTAGATAATAATATAATTATGTCATCATTTTGAATAATACCTAAATCACCATGAATTGCTTCTGCCGCGTGCATGAAAATCGAAGGAGTTCCTGTTGAATTTAAAGTTGCAACTATTTTAGATCCAATAATTGCACTTTTACCAATTCCACTCACTATAACTCTTCCACTAAGAGAGTTAATTTTATTTATAGCATTTTCAAAATCTATAGTAAGATACTTGTGTAGGTTTAATATTGCATTTCCTTGATTTACAAAACTATCTTTTGCAATTTTTAAAATATTGTCTTTTGATTTCAATCTTGTTTTTTTAAATAAGCTTTAAATGTTATATTTAAGAAGCAAATGTACAAATACCTACCTACTTTATAAAATGTCTAACAATATTGATTTAAAAAAAGATTTAAAATCATTATTTGGTTTTTCAGATTTCAAAGGAAAACAAGAGCAAATAATTTCATCCTTAATAGAAGGTAATAATAATATGGTAATCATGCCTACAGGGGCAGGTAAATCATTATGTTTTCAATTACCTGCCTTGTTACTTGAAGGAACAGCTTTAGTTGTTTCTCCATTAATTGCTCTTATGAAAAATCAAGTTGACGTTATAAGAGGAATATCTTCGTTTGACGGAATTGCACATGTTTTAAATTCTTCATTAAATAATTCTGAAATTAATGAAGTTAAAAATGATGTTTTTAATAAAAAAACAAAATTATTATATGTAGCTCCAGAGTCACTAGCTAAACAAGAAAACATTGATTTTTTAAATCAGATTAATATTTCATTTTTAGCAGTAGACGAAGCACATTGCATCTCTGAATGGGGTCATGATTTTAGACCAGAGTACAGAAACTTAAAAACTATCTTAAATAAGATTAATACTCAAATTCCTATAATTGCTTTAACAGCTACAGCAACTGCAAAAGTACAAGACGATATTGTTAAAAACTTGGATATTAAAGATGCTAAAATTTTTAAATCTTCATTTAATAGACCAAACCTTTTTTATGAAGTTAGACAGAAAACGGAAAACTTAAATAGAGATATTATTTCATTCATAAAGCAAAGAGAAGGAAAATCAGGTATAATTTATTGTCTCTCCCGAAAAAATGTAAATGAACTTTCTCAATTTTTACAAGTTAACGACATCAATGCTTTACCATATCATGCCGGACTTGATACAAAATCAAGAGCAAAGAATCAAGATATGTTTTTAATGGAAGAGTGCGATGTTATAGTTGCAACAATAGCTTTTGGTATGGGAATTGATAAACCGGATGTAAGGTTTGTAATTCATCATGATATTCCAAAAAGTTTAGAAAGTTATTATCAAGAAACTGGTAGAGCTGGTCGAGATGGAGGAGAAGGACATTGTTTAGCTTTTTACACTCATAAAGATATTGAAAAACTAGAAAAATTCATGTCAGGAAAACCGATTGCTGAGCAAGAACAAAGCTATTCTTTATTGGATGAGATTTCTGCCTATGCCGAAACTTCCATGTCTAGAAGAAAGTTTTTGCTTAATTATTTTGGAGAAGATTTTGATGAAATTAATGGAGAGGGTGCTATGATGGATGATAATATGAAAAACCCTAAACCTAAATTAAAAGTAAATGATGAAGTACTTTTAGTTTTAGATTTAATTAAAATTACTAAAGAACAGTACAAAACCAAAGATTTAGTTGCTTATCTAACAGGAAAAGAAAATAATTTACTTAGATCTCATAATGTTACTAATAATAAATTATTTGGCTCAGGAAAAGATAATGATTCAGTTTTTTGGAATTCATTATTAAGACATCTGATTGTAAATAATCTTTTAATCAAAAATATAGAATCATATGGTGTTTTAAAATTAAATGAATTATCAAAGAAATACCTAGAAAATCCAAATGATTTTTATATTTCAAAAAATCACGAGTTTCATATTGAAGCTAAATTTATTTCAAACACAATAAATAGATCTTTAAATGATAAAGAACTATTTAAAATTCTAATTTCAGAAAGAAAAAACATAGCTAAATTAAAAAGCATTCCTCCTTATGTCATTTTTCAAGAATCTTCTTTGGAGGAGATGTCTTATAAATATCCCATTACAATTGAAGAGTTGAAAAACATAAATGGAGTCGGAGAGGGTAAGGCTAGGAAATTCGGAGCTTCATTTCTAAAAATTATTTCAAATTATGTTGATGAAAATAAAATCACTAGACCTGATGATTTAATTATAAAAACTACAGGCACAAATTCATCTCTAAAATTATATATAATTCAAAGTATTGATAGAAAAATTCTTCCAGTTGATATCGCAAATGCTAAGGGTTTAGATTTAGAAGAACTTATAGAAGAGCTTGAAAAAATTATTTTTTCGGGAACTAAACTTAATGTTGATTATATGGTAAATGATGTTTTTGATGAAGATCAGCAAGACGAATTATATGATTTTTTTATTGAATCTGAATCTGATGATATTAATATTGCAGTTGAAGAGTTTGACAATGACTATGAAGAATCGGATTTAAGATTATATAGATTAAAATTTATTAATGATTTATCAAATTAAATTTTAATTTATTTTTCACTCTTTATAAAGATTAAATTATCTTGCGGCTTAATTAAAATTAAAAAAAATGCAAGACGGTTTATATGCTAAAATTAAAACCATTAAGGGTGAAATATTATTAATACTTCATCACGATAAAGCTCCTGGAACAGTTGCTAATTTCATTGGTCTTTCAGAGGGAAAAATAAATAATTCTCATAAATCGATTGGTTTACCATATTATGATGGCTTGAAATTTCATAGAGTAATTCCAGATTTCATGATTCAAACTGGTTGTCCTCATGGTACCGGCACTGGAGATCCTGGTTATAAGTTTGATGATGAGTTTCACCCCGAGCTTAGACATGATAAACCAGGAATATTATCTATGGCTAATTCAGGTGTTTCTACTAATGGTAGTCAGTTTTTTATTACTCATGTACCAACAAATTGGTTAGATGATAAACATACTGTGTTTGGAGAAGTTGTTGAGGGATTGAATATCGTTAACGAAATTCAACAAGATGATATAATTGAATCTATCTCTATAATTAGATTAGGGGATGATGCTAAAAAATGGGATTCTGTTGATGTTTTTAATAGTTTCAAAGCAAAAAAAGAGATTTTAATAAAAGAAATGAAATTAAAAGAACAAGAAACTATTGAAAGTATGTCAAAAGGTTTTGAAGAAACATCATCTGGTCTTAAATATAAAATCTTAAATAAAGGTAATGGAGATTACCCAATTAAAGGAGATAAAGTGAAAGTTCATTATAAAGGGATGTTAATTGATGAAACTGTATTTGATTCCTCATATAAAAGAAATCAACCTATAGAATTTAATGTTGGAATTGGTCAAGTTATTCCTGGATGGGATGAAGGAATTATGTTATTAAAAAAAGGTGAAAAGGCAAAATTTGTTATTCCATCAAACTTAGGTTATGGTGAAACTGGTGCTGGTGGGGTTATTCCTCCAAATGCTACACTAATTTTTGAAGTTGAGTTACTTTAATTTTTCCATTTAATATTACATCCAATACTCGGTTTTTGTACAGGATTAATTTCTTTAAAGTTGATTAGCGACTCTAATGCATTTCTAACATCTTCTCCTGTAACAGTAATATTATTTCCTGGTCTTGAATCATCAAGTTGTCCTCTGTAGACTAGTTTTTTAGAGTTGTTAAAAATAAAAAAGTCGGGAGTGCAAGCTGCATCATAATTTTTTGCAACAATTTGAGTTTCATCAAATAAGTAAGGGAAAATAAAATTTTCTTTTATTGCAACTTTTTTCATTTCACTTGGCGAATCATCAGGATAATTAATTATGTCATTACTAGAAATTGCTATTAATTTAATCCCAGAGTTTTGATAATCTTTAGCAATTTGAACTATTTGTTGATTTACATGTTTGACAAACGGACAATGATTACATATAAACATTATCAAGGTTCCTTTTTTTCCAAATAAATCATCTGACTTTACTAATTTGTCTCTTTTTACATCTAATAATTCAAATTTTGGAGCTTCAAAGCCTAATGGGACCATAACTGAAGGTGTTCTTGCCATATTTTATTATTTTTTTTCAAATTTAAATCTATTTTGTATAAATTGCACATAATTCAATGTAGATATGCAAGAATTTATTTATTTTTTTGAAAATATTTCATCATTACAACGGTCATTAATCTTGGTTGGAGGAATTACTTTTTTTTGGTCAATTGAGTCTTTAATTCCATTATTTAAATTTAATTATTCAAAATTAAAACATGCTCTTCCTAACTTGTTTTTTACTTTGACAACTATTTTAGTAAATTTTTCCCTAGCATTTATTCTTTTATTAGTATCTGATTGGGTTTCTATTAATGGCTATGGATTTTTAAATTATAATGATATATTACCTTTGTCTGCCTATATTATTTTAGGAGTTATTTTTCTTGATTTGATTGGAGCATATCTTCCTCATTATGTCCAACACAAAGTAAAGTTTTTGTGGAAAATTCATTTGGTCCATCATTCAGATCATAAAGTTGATACTACAACTGCAAATAGACACCATCCTTTTGAAAGTATAATAAGGTATGTTTTCACTTTATTTGCTGTTGCAATTTTAGGCGCTAACATGGGATTAGTTTTTTTATATCAATCTCTCTCCGTTGTTTTATCTCAATTTAATCATGCCAATATTGATATTAGTCCTAATTTAGATAGATTTTTAAGTTATATAATTGTGACTCCAAATATGCACAAAATTCATCATCACTACATGTTGCCTTACACTGATTCCAATTACGGAAATATTTTTTCTTTCTGGGATAGACTTTTTGGAACTTTCAGTTTTTTAAATCCTTCCAAAATAATTTATGGTGTAGATACCTACTTTAACGAAAAAGATAATCAAAATATCAAAAGTTTATTGTTCAGACCGTTTGAAAAACATAAACCACCGACTAATTAATTATTTCACATAATCTTTGAGAAGAATATTGCATTCATAAATAGTTTATTAGTGCCAAACCAAAAGCCTCTAAAATTGGTATTGTCAGAAAACACATTGATATTACCTTTCTTTATTTTAAAATTTACAAATGGTCTACTATCCTTCATAGATTTGTAGTTCTCCTCAGAAATATATCCGCTTATTAGAGTGTTTGTGTTAGTATATTTAATAGGGTTATTAAAACTAAGTGAATCATTTTCAATAAAAATATTAGTGTTTCTGAAAACTGACAAATTATTTTTATAAAAACCATAGTTTATTGGATGACTTAAGTCTAGTGATGTATTAAAAATTGCTCCACTTGTAAGTTGAGCTCCGTAAAATTTACTTTTGTTTGTAAAAGTTATATTGTTTGCTTTTGGTTTATTATTCTTAAGATTAATAGAAATAAATTTATTTTTATTTAACCAACTAACAGCATTTCTAAACCCAATTAAATTACCGCCATTTTCTATCCAGTTTTTTAAATTTTTGAGAGTGTTTTTACTGTAATTATGGGATCCGTTAACAAAAATGATTGTATTGTATTTTTCTAAATCTAATCTGGATAATGAATTAGATTTAATTTTAGTTACAGGGATTTTATATTTAGTATCTAATAAGTGCCAAATTTCTCCAGCATCATAACTTGATATTCCATTGCCAACTACAAGACCAATTTTTGGTGTTGTTATATTTTTAAAACTATTACTTCCTAAATCAATACCTTCAGTTTTACTAGTACTGACTCCAAAAAAGTTAATTCCAGACAAATTTGTAATTTTCTCAAGAATTTTATTTAATTCCTCAATACTTTTATTTTGGTTTTTAACTGGAATTAATATAGTACCGTAGTCAAATTTTTTATTATCAATTTCAAATTTTTCAGTAGCTACTTTTAATCTTAAATTATTATTTAATAATTCATATAGAGCCATTGGCGTATAGTAATCGTCCCAAGAAAAAAGGTAAGCGTATTTACTTTTTGAAAGAATTTTACCTTTAGGTTTTTTTAAAACAAGTTTTTCAGTTTTCTCCTTTAAAATCAAATCAGCATATTCTAAATCAAATGAATGTAAAAATGACCAAGCAGAAACATCATAAAACAAACTGTCCTTAAATTTTGTTCTGTTTTCTATCATTGCGCTAATTAATCTAGAATTTCTTTGGTTTTTTGGAATCAACAAAGAGTTTTCTTTTTTAAATTCAGTTCCGTCAACAATTTGATTCTTATTTAATTTTTTTATTTCAATTTTATGTTTTTTTAATATTTCGTAAAAGTGAAACAACTTTGATTTATCTTTTTTGTCACCAACAACTATGTATTTATTTTTATTCTTTTTTGCGATTTTCATTGAATTAACAAAAAATTCATATTGATAATCCAATAAATCTTTTTTTAATTCGAACGATGCATTTAAAGTAGATAAAGAGGTGGTAAGTTGATTTTTAATAGTAAATGGAAATGAGATTTCTCCATTGATACTTTCTTGTAAATGTCCTCTTGAACTACCCTGTTCAAATAATATTCCTATACTTCCATTAATATCAGGAAATGTAGATCCCTTTCCATAATAAAAATCATCATAATCTTCTTCACTATAAAATAACGAACCAATTTTACTTAATTGCTTTTCATGATATTGACCAATTTTAGCAGTTAGGTATTGATTTTTTTTTGGAGTTAAAGGATTTACTCTGGATGGAATTCCAGGTTGGTAAAAAAAAGTCGAGTTAGTTCCCATTTCATGATGATCAGTTAGAACATTTGGATACCAGTTATGAAATGTTTCAATTCGAACATTTGATTCTGGTAATTGTACCGGTAACCAATCTCTATTCATATCAAACCAATAATGATTAGTTCTTCCTTTTGGCCAATTTTCATCAAATTCTCTGTCATTACTATCCGGATTCAAGTTGATACTTTTATTTGTATTTGCCCAATGCGCAAACCTTTGAAGTCCATCCGGATTCATTGAGGGGTCAAGTAATATGACTGAGTTGTTTAATTGATTTACGAGTTTTGGATTATTTGATGCAGCTAAATAATAAGCATATAATAATGCTGCATTACTTCCACTAGGCTCATTCCCATGAATTGAGTATCCTTGGTAAATTATTATTGGTCTATTGTAAGACTGTTTTTTATTATTACCGACTGTATATGAAAGGTGATTTTTTCTAATTTCATCTAATTTATCTAGATTTTTTTCAGATGATATCGTTAACAACAGCAATGGTCTGCCTTCATAGGTGTTTCCACGGTCTTCAATTAAAATTCTAGAAGACGAATTCGCTAGGGCATACATGTATTGAACTAACCTATCATGGCTTACATGGGATGATCCTACTTCGCCCTTTGAGAGTAAAAATGAATTTGGTTTGGGAATTTGTGGATTAAAATATTGTGTTTCATCTCCAAAATAATAAGAAAGGTCGTGTTTGTCTTGTGAAAAAATATTGATACTTAAAAAAAAAAGTAAGTAAAATATTTTTCTCATAACTATTTAATTTTAAATATCATCAAAATCTACATCAGTAAAATTTTCATTAGAATCTTTTTCTTCTGATGAAACCTCAGATTTATTAGATTCAGAGTGTTCTTCTTTTTTGAAATCTTTTTGATGAATCTCGCTAATAACTTCTAAACCTTTTTCATCTAAAATGTATTTCGTCATTTCATTTAAAAGATCAGAAAAACCTTGAAAATCTTCTTTATAAAGATAGATTTTATGTTTTTTAAAATAGAAAGAACCATCTTCGTTAGTAAATTTTTTACTTTCAGAAATTGTTAAATAATAATCTCCTGCTTTTGTTGATCTTACATCAAAAAAATAAGTTCTTCTTCCTGCTCTTAATATTTTAGAATAAATATCATCAGCTGCATTATATTTTTTTTCTTCCATTATACGTTTTATTTAAATCAAAAATGAATAAAAAAAATAAACTCACCAAATATTAGTTGAGATCTTTTTCTTTGGATTGTTTAGTGTATGTTTCAAAATATGTCTTCTTTTGTTTCATTAGTTCTTCGTGAGAGCCAAAACTTTCAAGATTCCCATTATTAATAACTAATATCTTATCACAATTTTTTGATGTTGATATTCTGTGAGTTGAAATAAAAACAGTTATATTTTTAGTTATATTATTTATATTACTAATAATATTTTCTTCTGTTTGAGTGTCAACAGCTGACAGACTATCATCTAAAATTAGAATTTTAGGTTTTTTAATTACTGCTCTGGCTATAGCAAGCCTTTGTTTTTGTCCCCCAGAGAGATTCACTCCTCTTTCTCCCAATAATGTATTGTATTTGTCTTTAAACAAATTAATGTCATCTGTTAAATCAGCTATTTTTATACTTTCTTTTATTTCTGAATTTGATGCATCTTCTTTTCCAAATTTTAAATTATTCTCAATTGTTTCTGAAAATAAAAATGTTGACTGAGGAACATATCCAATAGAATCTCTAAGTAAGTTTAAGTTAATATCACTTATGTTATTTCCGCCTATATATACATTTCCTTGATCTGGTTCATAAACTCTAGAGATTAACTCTAAAATTGTTGTTTTTCCTGAACCTACATCACCCATTATAGCTATACTTTCTCCTTTTTTTACATTAAAAGAAATTTTATCTAATGCTTTTATATTAGTTTCTTTGTATGTGTAAGAAACGTTATTAAAAGATATGTCTCCATCAACCATTAGCTTAGAGTTTTTTTTGTTTACTATTTTATAGGGAACATTTAAAAACTCATTAATTCTTTTTTGAGAAGCTTCTGCTTGTTGGATTATTGAGGTAACCCATCCAACTGTTGCTACTGGCCAAGTTAACATGTTAACATAAATTATAAATTCTGCTAAAACACCTAACTCAATTTGACCGTTCATATACTGATTTCCTCCAATATAAATAACTAGTATATTACTAATACCAATAAGTAAAATCATAAGTGGAAAAAACCAAGATTGAACCTTTACTAAAGACATGTTTTTATTTTTACTATCACTTGCTAGTTTTTCTAGTTTTTGATTTGTAAAATCTTCAATAGTATAAGTTTTTATTATTTTAACTCCGCTGAAAGCCTCTTGAGTAAAAGTTGTTAGTTTTGATAAATATTCTTGAACAATTTTACTTCTAATATTAATGATTCTACTTATTTTATAAATTATAATTGAAAGGATAGGTAATGGGATTAAAGTGTACATTGTAAGTTTTGGTGCAACACTAAACATGTATGAAACAACTATTATAAATAAGGTAATTGTATTTATTGTGTACATAATTGCTGGGCCTACATACATTCTAACCTTACTCACATCTTCACTAATTCTATTCATTAAATCTCCGGTACGATTATTTTTGTAAAAATCGAAATCTAGATTTTGGTATTTTTTGTAAATAATATTTTTTAAATCAAATTCAATAAATCTTGAAACATTAATTATCATTTGTCGCATTATAAATGTAAATACTCCAGCAATTAAAGCTGAACCAATAATTAGTAAAATATTTATAACTAACCTTTCCTTTAAAACATCCAGATCTATTGATGAGGAAAGAACATAATTTTCAATCAAAGTTATAGAATTACCAACTAGATTTGGAGCAATTAAAGCAAATATTCTAGCAGTTACAGTTATAAAAAAACCAATAATTAGTTTGATTCTATATTTGTATAAAAATTTATTTAGAAATTTTAATTCTTTCATTTTTTTATAGAATTCAAATATACACCAATGTTCATTTAATTCTTTATAATCTTTAGCTTGATTTTCGAAAAAATAAAACTAGTTTTGTTCAAAATAAATAAAGTTCTTTTAAATGTTAAACAGGCGTCAATTAAGAATAAAAGCTTTGGAAGGTGTTTATGCATTTGATAAGTCTTTAGATAAGAATATAGATTTTCAAATTAGTTATTTTTTAAAATCAAATAAAAATTTTTTTAAGTTATATATAACCTGTTTTTCCTTATTAAAAGAATTACATTATTTTGCTAATGAACTACATTCAAAAAATCAAAAAAAATATATTAATAAAGACACCGATCTATCTCTAAATAAGTTTTGTAATAATTTAGTGTTAAAACGTGTAAGTTCTAATGAATTTTTATCAAAAAAAATCAATGATTTTTCTGTTAATTACTGGGAGTCTCGATCAGAGTTAATTTCTTCAATTTGGAATGATATTATTGAAAGTGATATTTCAATTAAATATTTAAAAGACGAATACAATAAGAGCTTTGAATTAGATAAGTTGTACCTGACTAATTTGTTTAGAAAAATAATAGCTTCGAATAAAAAACTATATGATTTTTTTGAAGACACAGAAATATCCTGGATTAATGATTTACCACTTGTCAATTCTTTAGTTTTGAGCTCAATAAAAAACAGTAAAAAATCTTCAAAATCTCTTCCTTTAATGATGGATATTTATAAGAATGATGAAGATGCTGAGTTTGGTGTAAAATTACTCAAATCAGTAATTGATAACAAGGATATGTTACAAGATCATATATCCAAAATTACCCTGAACTGGGATAATGATAGAATAGCACAAATTGATTTAATATTATTGCAAATGTGTTTGGCTGAATTTTTATTTTTTAAATCTATTCCAGTTAAAGCTTCTATAAATGAATATTTAGAAATTGCTAAAGAATATTCTAGTAAAAAGAGTAATATATTTATCAATGGAATATTAGATAAATTATCAAAAAACCTTACCAAAAATGGAACTTTAAAAAAGAATAAAAGAGGTATGCAATAATTTACTATTTTTGAATTAAATTATACAACAAATATGAAACCCAACAAACAAACAATACAAGTGTCTTTAATCTCTTTTGTAATTGCTTTTATTATATCATTTTCAATTACATCTTGCGATTCTGATCCTTCAAAAAAAGTTAAGGAAGAAAATGTTCAATCAACAAAAGAAAGATTAAAAAATACAGGTGATTTTCCTGTAATTGAATTTGATAAAAAAAATCATGATTTTGGAGAAATAAAAGAAGGTAAAATAGCTGAAACTGAATTTAGTTTTACAAATGTTGGTCAATCTGATTTAATAATTTCAGATGCATCAGGTAGTTGTGGTTGTACCGTTCCAGACTATCCTAAAAATACTCCTATCAAGCCAGGAGAGACTGGTAAAATTATTGTGAAGTTTGATTCTAATAACAGACCTGGAATGCAGAGAAAAGCTGTAACTTTAATTACTAATACTGCCAAGGGTAAACAAATTCTTAATATAAAATCAATTGTAATTCCTAAATCTTAAAAAATGGATTTAACTAGTTTGTTATTATTTATGGGTGCACTTTTTTTTCTGATGATTGTTGGTCCTATGAGAAAACAGAAAAAAGAAAAAAAATTCTTAACTCAACTTAAAAGAGGAGATAGAGTTATTACTAAAAGTGGCTTGCACGGTAAAATTATAGAAATTGTAGAGGGAAATGATTCCTGTGTTTTAGAGACTATGGCTGGTAAAATTAGATACGAAGTTTCTGCAATTTCTTTTGAAATGAGTTCTAAATTGAATACCAAGTCTGCAAAAAAATAATTTCATATTTAATTGATATATAAATCAATAATCCGACCATTACTCTTTCGCTTTGATGCGGAGAAAATCCATGATTTTACATTTTTGGCTCTTAAGTTATTAAGTTACTTTCCTTTTCTTTTTTATTTTTTAAATAAGTATTTCAAAATTAATCACCCTGTTTTAAGAACTAAACTTTTTGGGATTGACTTTCCTAACCCTGTTGGTTTAGCCGCTGGTTTGGATAAGAACGCTAAATTAATTAATCAGTTTTCAAGTTTAGGTTTTGGGTTTATTGAAATTGGAACAGTTACTCCAAAACCACAATCTGGTAATCCTAAAAAAAGACTTTTTAGATTATTAAGCGATGAAGCCATTATTAATAGAATGGGATTCAATAATGATGGTATTGAATTAATTGCTTCTAGACTTAAAAAAAAGGGAAATATTATTGTTGGTGGAAACATTGGAAAAAATAAAATTACACCTATTAATAATGCTGTTTCAGATTATTTGATTTCTTTTGATTATTTATTTGATCTAGTTGATTATTTTGCAATAAATGTTAGTTCTCCTAATACTGAAAATTTAAGAGATTTACAGAACAAAGACAATCTCATTTTTTTATTAAGTTCAATTCAAAAAAATAATTTTAGTAGAAAAAATCCAAAACCAATATTACTAAAGATAGCACCTGATTTATCTAATGATCAGTTATTGAGTATTATAGACGTTGTTACAAGGACTTCAATTGATGGTATAATAGCTACCAATACCACCATACAAAGAGAAAACTTAAAATCTCCAAAAAATATAACGATTGAATCTGGCGGTCTGAGTGGAGCTCCGTTAGCAGATAGATCAACTGAAGTAATAAGGTTTTTAAATAAATCTAGCAAAGGTAAAATACCAATAATTGGTGTGGGTGGTATTATGAATCCAAACGATGCAATTGAAAAAATTAAGGCAGGCGCTTCACTTGTTCAGCTATATTCTGGCTTTGTTTATAGTGGACCTAGTTTAGTTAGGCAAATAAACAAGTCAATACTAAATTTTAAGTTAAATCAATAGTCATTTTTTTTTATATTTAGCTAAAAATCAAGATTTTGAAAAAAATTGAAAACTACATTGCTAAAAACATTAATGAATACAACGACTTATATAGTAAAAGTATAAATCATCCTGAAAATTTCTGGAGTGAAATAGCATCTACTTTTAGCTGGAGAAATAAGTGGACAAAAACTTTAGAATATGATTTTAATAAACCAGAGTTTAAGTGGTTTTTAAATGGAAAGTTAAATATAACCGAGAACTGTTTAGACAGACATTTGGAAGAAAATCCAAATAAAACTGCAATTTTATTTGAACCAAATGACCCTAATAAAGAAACTCAAAAAATTTCATATAAAGATTTACACCAAAGAGTTTGTGTTTTTGCGAATGTGTTAAAAAGTAAAAATGTCGAAAAAGGTGATAGGGTTTGTATATATATGCCAATGGTTCCTGAACTAACTATAGCTGTTCTTGCTTGTGCCAGAATTGGTGCAGTTCACTCGGTAGTATTTGCTGGTTTTTCATCAACTGCACTCGCTGCGAGAATTAAAGATTCAGAGTGCAAAATTTTATTAACTGCCGATGGTAGTTTTAGAGGTTCCAAGGTAATTGATCTAAAATCAATAGTTGATGAAGCCTTATTGGAATGTGATTCTATTGAATCTACGATTGTGTTTAAAAGAACTGGAAGTAATGTAAAGATGAATAATAATGAAACTTGGTGGCATAACGAAATTGAAGATGTTTCGGATTATTGTGAAGCTGAAGAAATGGATTCTGAAGACATGCTATTTATTTTATATACCTCTGGCTCCACTGGTAAGCCTAAAGGTATGGTTCATTCTTGTGGAGGTTATATGGTATATTCAACTTATACATTTTTAAATGTATTTCAATATCAATCTAATGATATATATTGGTGTACTGCCGATATCGGATGGATTACTGGACATAGTTACATTGTTTATGGTCCGTTATTAGCCGGTGCAACTTCAGTAATGTTTGAGGGAGTCCCCTCATATCCAGATTATTCTAGATTTTGGAACATAGTAGAAAAACATAAAATAACTCATTTCTACACTGCACCAACAGCTATTAGGGCATTGGCGAAACATTCTGTTTCTTTAGTTGAAAGCAACGACCTTTCTTCGCTCAAGGTGTTGGGGACTGTTGGAGAACCGATTAATGAAGAGGCATGGAATTGGTACGATAAAAACATAGGTAAATCAAAATGTCCAATTGTAGATACTTGGTGGCAAACCGAAACAGGCGGTATTATGCTTACATCTTTAGCTGGAGTTACAAAAGATAAACCAACATTTGCAACTAAACCAATGATTGGAATTCAACCTGTTTTGTTAGATAAAGATGGTAAAGAGATTTTAGGTTATGATAAGGAAGGAATTTTAGCTATAAAATATCCGTGGCCCTCTATCGCTAGAACCATTTATGGAAATCATCAAAGATACAAAAATGTGTATTTTACAGCTTATCCCGGTTATTATTTTCCTGGAGATGGAGCTTTAACTGATAGTGAAGGAAATTTTAGAATAACAGGCAGAGTTGACGATGTAGTTATAGTTTCGGGACATAATTTAGGAACAGCGCCAATTGAAGATGCGATTAATCTTCATGAAAATGTTGTTGAGAGTGCTGTTGTAGGTTATCCTCACGAGATAAAAGGAAATGCACTTAGAGCTTTTGTAATTTTATTAGATGAAGCAGTTATAGTTGACATGGAAAAAGAAATAAAAGAACAAATCTCAAAAACAATAGGCCCAATAGCAAAACCCGATATTATTCAGATTGTTCCAGGTCTACCTAAAATTAGGAGTGGTAAAATAATGAGAAGAATTTTGAGAAAAATTGCATCTGGTGAAAAAGAAAATTTTGGCGATATTTCTACTTTATTAAATCCTGAAATTGTAAAGCAAATATTAATTAAAGCTTAAGATATTTTCTTCTTTTTGACTATTTTACTTAAAATAATTAAAATCCTCACCTTCCTTAATTGTCAGAAGAGTCTCATAAATAAGTTTAATTACATTTTCAACATCATTTTTTTGAACCATTTCCACAGTCGTATGCATATATCTTAATGGCAATGATATTAGCGCAGAAGCGACTCCACCGTTACTGTAAGCAAATGCATCAGTATCGGTTCCAGTACTTCTTGACGAAGCATGTCTTTGAAAAGGAATTTTATTTTTTTCAGCGGTTTCTATAATTCTTTCTCTAAATTTATTTTGAATTGCAGGCGCGTATGAAATAACAGGACCTGAGCCCATAGTGTTATCTCCTTGAGCTTTTTTATTAATCATTGGAGTAGAGGTGTCATGACATACATCTGTGACGATTGCAAGATTAGGTTTTATTCTTTGAGTAATCATTTCAGCTCCCCTTAATCCAATTTCTTCTTGAACTGAATTAGTTACATATAGGCCAAAAGGTAATTTTTTTTTATTTTCATGTAGTAATCTAGCAACTTCTGCAATCATAAATCCACCAGCTCTATTATCAATAGCTCTACAAACAAACTTATCTTTATTTAAAATTTGAAATTTATCAGGATAGGTAATAACGCACCCAACATGAACCCCCATTTTTTCAACCTCTTTTTTGTTTTTTGCACCAATATCAATGAAAATAGTATCCATTGAAGGTTGTTCTTCTTTGCCTGGTTTCCTTGTGTGAATAGCTGGCCAGCCAAAAACACCCTTTACAATACCTTTTTTTGTATGTATATCAACCCATTTTGATGGAGCAACTTGATGATCACTGCCTCCATTTCGAATAACGTAAATAAGTCCATTATCAGTTATATAGTTAACATACCAGGATATTTCGTCAGAGTGACCTTCGATAACAACTTTGAATTTTGCTTTTGGATTAATTACACCAACAGCAGTCCCATAAGTGTCAGTTATGAATTCATCTACATATGGATTTAAATAATCCATCCAAATTTTTTGCCCTTCCCATTCATACCCTGTTGGAGAAGGGTTGTTTAAGTAAGTTTCAAGAAATTTTATCGATTTGTTATTAAGGATTTTTTTTATGGACATTTTCAAATATTTTAAATCAAAAATACATAATTAGTTAATTATATTGATGTAATTTTAAAAAATGAAAAATTTATTTATTTTTCTAATTTTCCTAAATACTACAATATTAATGTCTCAAGAGAATAATACATTAATAATGATTGAGGGAGATTCTATCCCAACAAAGTCAATTGGACTTGAAGAAATAATTGTTTTTCCGCCACTAGTTTTTAGTAATTACAAGGATAAGTTTAAATACTACACTGTAAAAAGAAAGACTCTAAAAGTTTATCCATATGCAATTCTTGCATCTAAAAGATTAAAAAAATTAAATAAAAGATTAACTCTTATTAAAGGGAAAGCAAACAAAAAAAAATATACTAGATTGGTAGAAAAGTACATTGAGAAAGAATTGTCATCACAATTAAAAAAATTAACCAGAACGGAAGGTCAAATTTTAATTAAGTTAATTTATCGCGAAACAGGTCAGACAGTTCATCAATTGATAAAGGAGTTAAGGAACGGTTTTAGAGCCTTCTCTTACAGTTCTTTAGCTAAATTATTTGATATTTCAATTAAAACCACCTATAATCCTGAAAAAATTAAAGAAGACGCCATTATTGAGGATGTTTTAAAAAGGGCATATGGCGATAAGTCAATTATTTTAGACTTGAATTAATATATTTTGTTAAATCATTTAAAGCATTTATATGAGAAGAATGAATGTTATTAACAATTATTTTATTTTTTTACAATAAAGTTTGTGGGATAAAAAAAGCAATGTATATTTGCATCCGCATTACAGAAGATGTATTGCATAAGTTCATTGAAAATATTGAGATAGACAGCGTAACAATAATGTTTACATTA
>PADT01000043.1 GCA_002700465.1 Flavobacteriaceae bacterium
GGGTAAGAATACATAATTTACCTGATTTTGTTTATTTCAATCATTCTCAACACGTTTCTGTTGCCGGAATTGATTGCCAAAAATGTCATGGTCCAGTAGAGGAAATGGAAATATTGTATCAATATTCTCCTCTAACTATGGGGTGGTGTATTGATTGTCATCGTGAGTCAAATATTAAGGTTAAAGACAATGAGTATTACACAAAAATACATGAAGAATTGTCAAAAAAATATGGTGTAGAAGAGTTGTCTATCGCTCAAATGGGTGGTTTAGAATGCGGTAAATGTCATTATTAAAAAAGTAATATTAAGAAATGGGAAACCATAAAAAATATTGGAAAAGTGAATTAGAATTATCGTCTGATAGTAACTTAGTAGACAAGCTGGAACAAAATGAGTTTGTTGAAGAGTTACCTATAGGTAGTTTATTACAAGACGAAAATAGTTTAGAAAATTCTAATGCTAGTAGAAGAGACTTTTTAAAATATTTAGGATTTAGTACAGCTGCCGCTACAATAGCTAGTTGTGAAGGTCCAGTTAACAGATCTATACCTTATGTAGTACAACCAGAGCAAATAGTTCCGGGTATTTCTAATTTCTATGCTTCATCAATTTCTGATGGATTTGATTTTGCAAATGTACTTGTAAAAACAAGAGAAGGAAGACCAATTAAAATTGAAATTAATAATCAATCAAAAGATAATTCTCCAAATGCTAGGGTTCAGGCTTCAGTTCTTTCAATGTATGATAGTTCAAGAATTCAAGGCCCAACAATGGACGGCCAGGATATCTCTTGGGATCAGTTTAATTTAAATGTAAAAGCTCAACTTGATGCAATGAAAGCATCAAACAAAAAAGTTGTTTTGTTGACACAAACTTTTGCAAGTCCTACAACTGAATCAATAATTAATAATTTTTTAAAAAAATACTCTAATATTGATCATGTTATTTACGATTCTATTTCAAATTCAAAAGCATTAGACGCTTTTGAAATCAGCTATGGAGTTAGAGCATTACCTACTTACAATTTTGAAAATGCAAATGTGATTGTTTCTTTTTCTGCTGATTTTCTTGGAGATTGGCAAGGTGGAGGATTTTCTAAAGGTTATGCTAAAACCAGAGTTCCTAAAAACGGAAAGATGTCTAAGCATTATCAAATTGAGGCTAATATGTCTCTCTCTGGTGCAAATGCTGACACAAGAATTCCTTTAAAACCTTCTTTACAAAAAAAGGCTTTACTTAGAATTTATGACCTTATTTCTGGAAAAAATAGTGGCGTCACTTTAGACGATAAACTTGATACAAAATTAAAATCAATTTCAGATAGCTTATTAAACTCTAACGGGAATGGTATTTTTATATCTGGAATTGATGATATCGGAGCACAACTTATTTCACTCAAAATTAATGACTTAATAAAGAGTAAGGTAATTAATGTTCAAAAGCTTAATTATACCAGTCAAGGTAATGACCAAAAGGTATCTAATCTTGTTGAAGATGTTTTAAGTAAAAAAGTTAATGGATTGATTATGGTTGGAGTAAATCCATCATATACTCTTCCAAATAGTGAACAATTTAACGAAGCATTAAAGTCTATCGATTTGTCGGTTTCGTTTTCAATGAATAATACAGAAACTGCTAAACTTTCAAAATGGGTTGCAGCAACTCCTCATTATTTAGAATCTTGGGGTGATGTTGAGATGAAATCCGGCAACTATAGTTTGGTACAACCTACTATCAAACCTCTTTTTGACACTTTACAGTTTCAAGATGTTTTATTAAACTGGCTTGAATCTCCAAATTCATTTTATGATGAATTAAAAAATAATTGGAATGCAACTATTCTTAAAGGTTCATCTTGGAATCAAGCTTTACATGATGGAGTTTTTTACAATAGTTCTAATTCAAACAAAATTAGTTCTCCTTATGCTTTTCCAAATATTAATGAGTATACAGATGGTTTAAAATTCTCAGAATCCGATGGTTTTGAATTGACACTTTACTCAAAAACATCAATGGGTAACGGATTACAGGCTAATAATCCTTGGCTACAAGAAATGCCTGATCCGATAACAAGGGTATCTTGGGATAACTATCTCACCGTATCTAAATCAGACGCAAAAAGTTTAGGATTAAAAAATATTAATGATTCTAACGGAGCATTGAACAGTAACTTTGCTAATGTTTTAATTAATGGCAAATCATTAAAAATTCCGGTTGTTATCCAACCAGGTCAAGCTAAAGGATCTGTAGGTTTATCTGTGGGTTATGGTAGAACAAGCGGAGTTAAAAACGAATTGCAAACCGGAGTTAATGCGTACAACTTTTATAACGATTTTGTAAATGTTCAAAATGCCTCTATTGAATCTGTAAATGAAATACATGAATTTGCTTGTGTTCAGCTTCACAATACTTTAATGGGACGTGGAGATATTATTAAAGAAACAACTCTTGAAATTTTTAATACAAAAAAATCTTCTGAGTGGAATTATATGACTCAGGTTTCTTTAAACCATATTGAAACTCCCGTGACTTCTCCAGATGTTGATATTTGGGATGAATTTGATAGATCTGTTGGTCACCACTTTAATTTATCAATTGATTTAAATGGGTGTACTGGATGTGGTGCATGTGTTATTTCATGTCATGCTGAGAATAATGTACCAGTTGTTGGTAAAAGAGAAGTAAGAAAATCAAGAGACATGCACTGGTTGAGAATAGATAGATACTATTCTTCTGCTGAAACATTCTCTGGTGATAATACTACAAAAGATAATATTAATGGTTTAAGTGATTCTTTATCTGTATTTGGTGAAATGGAAAATCCATCTGAAAATCCTCAGGTTGCTTTTCAACCAGTTATGTGTCAACATTGTAATCATGCTCCTTGTGAAACTGTTTGTCCAGTAGCTGCAACTTCTCATGGTAGACAAGGTCAAAATCATATGGCATACAACAGATGTGTAGGAACAAGATATTGTGCAAATAACTGTCCATATAAAGTAAGAAGATTTAATTGGTTCCTGTATAATAATAATAATGAGTTTGATTTTAACATGAACGATGATCTGGGTAAAATGGTTTTAAATCCAGATGTTGTTGTTAGATCAAGAGGGGTGATGGAAAAATGTTCAATGTGTATTCAAAAAACACAAAAAACTATTTTAGATGCTAAGCTTGATGGAAGAGAAATAAAAGATGGTGAATTTCAGACAGCTTGTTCTTCTGCTTGTGAAACCGGAGCTATAGTTTTTGGAGATATTAATGATAAGGATAGTAAAGTATTAGAACTAAAAGAGGATGATAGAATGTATCATCTGTTAGAAAGTGTAGGTACAAAACCAAATGTTATGTATCAAGTTAAAGTAAGAAATACGTAAAAAGATAAATATATATGTCATCTCATTACGAAGCACCAATTAGAAAACCATTAGTAACTGGCAACAAGTCATATCATGACGTTTCAGTTGATATTGCAGCAGCTATTGAAGGTAAGGCAAACAAACAATGGTGGATAGTTTTCTCAATTGCATTAGTCGCTTTTTTATGGGGAGTTGGATGTATGATTTATACTATTTCAACTGGAATTGGTGTTTGGGGATTAAATAAAACTGTAGGATGGGCTTGGGATATTACAAACTTTGTTTGGTGGATTGGTATTGGTCACGCTGGAACATTAATCTCTGCAGTACTTTTATTGTTTAGACAAAAATGGAGAATGGCAATTAATAGATCTGCTGAAGCTATGACAATATTCTCTGTAATTCAAGCCGGTTTATTTCCAATAATTCACATGGGTCGTCCTTGGTTAGCATATTGGGTATTGCCAATTCCTAATGCATATGGATCTTTGTGGGTTAATTTTAATTCTCCTCTCTTATGGGATGTTTTTGCAATATCCACATATTTATCAGTTTCTTTAGTGTTTTGGTGGACAGGATTATTACCTGATTTTGCTATGATTAGAGATAGAGCTGTAAAACCTTTTCAGAAGAAAATATATAGTTTAGTTAGTTTTGGATGGACAGGTAGAGCTAAAGATTGGCAAAGATTTGAGGAAGTTTCATTAGTGTTAGCCGGTTTAGCAACTCCATTAGTTTTATCAGTACACACTATTGTATCCTTTGACTTTGCAACGTCAGTTATCCCTGGTTGGCACACAACTATTTTTCCACCTTATTTTGTAGCCGGAGCAATTTTTTCTGGTTTCGCAATGGTTAACACTTTACTTATTATTATGAGAAAGGTATCGAATTTGGAAAATTATATAACTGTTCAACATATTGAATTAATGAATATAGTTATTATGATTACTGGATCTATTGTTGGTACAGCTTATATAACCGAACTTTTCATTGCTTGGTATTCTGGAGTTGAATACGAACAATATGCTTTTTTAAATAGAGCTACTGGACCTTACTGGTGGGCTTACTGGGCTATGATGACGTGTAACGTATTCTCTCCACAACTAATGTGGATAAAAAAACTGAGAACCAGTATTCTTTTTTCATTTTTCATTTCAATTGTTGTAAATATTGGAATGTGGTTTGAAAGATTTGTTATTATTGTTACTTCTCTTCATAGAGATTATTTACCTTCCTCTTGGACAATGTTTTCTCCAACTTTTGTAGATGTGGGAATATTTGTTGGTACAATAGGGTTCTTTTTTGTATTGTTTTTATTGTACTCAAGAACATTTCCTGTAATTGCACAAGCAGAAGTTAAGACAATATTAAAAAGTTCAGGTGATAACTATAAAAAAATTAGAGATAAAAAATAATGGCTGATAAAATATTACATGCCGTATACGATGACGATGATAAGTTAATGGATGCTGTCAAAGATTTAAAAGCATCTAACTTTTCTATAGACGAAGTTTATACTCCGTTTCCAGTTCACGGACTTGATAAAGCTCTAGGTTTAAAGCCTACTAGATTAGCTATTTTATCATTTATCTATGGATGTATTGGATTTTGTTTTGCAATCTTCATGATGAATTATATTATGATAGTCGATTGGCCTCAGAATATTGGAGGAAAACCAAGTTTTTCATTTATTGAAAACATGCCTTCTTTTGTACCAATAATGTTCGAGTTAACTGTATTTTTTGCTGCTCATTTAATGGTTATTACCTTCTATTTAAGAAGTAAGTTATGGCCTTTCAAAGAGGCCGAAAACCCAATGCCTTCTACTACTGATGATAAATTTTTAATCGAAATTAAATTTCATGGTGATGGAAAGGCTTTAAAATCTGCTGTTAAAAAAACAGATGTACTTGAAGTTAAAATAATTGATAATAAAGGATCTAACTAATGAAAAAATATACTTTTTTTAGCTTGATGATATTGTTTAGTATTTTGACTGTTTCATGTTTTGATAAGTCCAAACCTAACTATCAGTTTTTTCCTAACATGTATGAATCTGTTGGATACAGTACTTATCAGGAGTCAGATGCTTTTTCAAATGGAATTGAAGCTCAAATCCCTGTAGAAGGATCTATACCAAGAGGATGGGTACCTTATGAATACTCTGACACTAATGAAGGTTATGAATCAGCTAAAGCCAATCTTTTATCTCCTTTGGAAGTTAATGATGAAAATATTTCAAAAGGTAAAGAGTTGTATAATATTTATTGTGCTGTATGTCATGGCTCAAAAGGTGATGGTCAAGGAATATTAATGAAAAACGAAAAGTTTTTAGGTATTCCAAGTTATGCTGATAGAGATATAACAGAAGGAAGTATTTATCATGTTTTAATGTATGGTAAAAATTTGATGGGTTCTCATGCAAGCCAAGTTAATGCAAAAGAAAGATGGCAAATTTCGCAATACGTAATAAGTTTAAGAGAAAAATTAATAAAATAAATTAATGTATAAGGTTTCTAAAAATATAAAAATCTTCTCACTTGCCTTAATGGTAACAGGTGTCCTGGGTTTAGGTTTTAGTTTTTATTCTGCTCCTAAAACTGTTGAAGAAGCAAAAGCAATGGTTGCTGACTCTCATTCCGACGGGCATCATGAAGATGAAACACATAATTCAGAAGAGGCTACCCTTGCAAATGTTGATTCACATGATTCTTCAGACGTTCATCAAGAGGAAGACGCTCATTCTTCTTCCCATGACGAGCATCTCTTACACTACCTTCAAAACCGTCCATGGTCAGCTTTATATGTAGCTGCATTGTTTTTTATGTTTTTGTCATTAGGAACTTTAGCTTTTTATGCAATTCAAAGAGCTTCTCAGGCAGGTTGGTCTCCACTTTTATTTAGAGTAATGGAAGGAATAACGGCTTATTTGCTTCCGGGAACTTTGATTATCCTAGTAATATTAATTTTATCTTCATTACACTTAAATCATCTTTTTGTTTGGATGGATCCTGAAGTAGTTGCTCATGATAAAATAATACAAGGTAAAGTAGGATATTTAAACGCTCCTTTTTTAATAGCCAGAGCAGTTTTTTATATTGCAGGTTGGAATTTTTACAGATATATTTCTAGAAAATATTCTTTAGCTCAAGATAATTCTTCAGATATATCTAATCACACAAAAAATTTCAAATGGTCTGCTGGATTTTTAGCATTTTTTATAGTCACAGAATCTATGATGTCATGGGATTGGATTATGTCAGTTGATCCTCATTGGTTTAGTACTTTATTTGGCTGGTATGTATTTGCAAGTATGTTTGTTTCTGGAATTACAACTATAGCATTAATTACGATATATTTAAAATCAAAAGGTTATTTAGAAAAAGTAAATCATAATCATATTCATGATTTAGGTAAATTTATGTTCGGAGTTAGTGTGTTTTGGACTTATTTATGGTTTTCTCAGTTCATGCTTATATGGTATGCAAACATCCCTGAAGAAGTAACTTATTTTATCACTAGAATAGAGGATTATAATCTTCCTTTCTTTGGAATGATTGCATTGAACTTTATTTTTCCTTTATTATTATTAATGAACAGTGATTATAAGAGAGTTAATTGGTTTATTGTTATGACTGGAATAATAATTTTAATTGGCCATTATATTGATGTTTTCAACATGATTATGCCGGCCACAGTTGGAGATCAGTGGTTTTTTGGAATACCTGAACTTTCTGGCATCTGTTTCTTTGGTGGACTATTTATATATGTAGTATTTAATAGTTTATCTAAAGCTCCTTTAGAACCATCTGGAGATCCGTTAATTAAAGAAAGTGAAAAATTTGTTTATTAAAGATTATATTAAATGACAGTACTACTCATATTAACAATTTTAATCTTAACAGGAATTGCTTTATGGCAAATAACTAAGATATTTGAACTGTCTCAACTTGGACAAAAAAAAGATAATTCTCAGATTGCTACTGAAAAAGATAATGACTTAAATGGTAAATTAATGTTTGCTTTTTTAGTTTTTATTTATGCTGTTACTATTTATTCTTTCTGGACTTATTCAAAAGTACTTCTACCAGAGTCTGCTTCTGCTCACGGCCCAGCATATGATACACTGCTTTGGATTTCTTTTGCAGTTATTTTATTTGCTCAGACTATAACTCAGGCTGTATTACATATTTTTGCTTACCAGTATCGAGGAATCAATAATAGAAAAGCATATTTTTTCACTCATGACAATAAATTAGAATTTATTTGGACAATAATTCCAGCCATAATCTTTTTTATGCTAATTATATATGGAATGATAACATGGGGAAAGATTATGAATTTTGAAGAAGATGATGATGCCTTAGTTGTTGAGTTATACGCACAACAATGGAATTGGAAAGCAAGATACGGAGGAGAAGATAACGTATTAGGAGATGCGAATGTTAGATTTTTAAATGATTTTGACGGAAAAAATTCAGTTGGAATTGATTCATCTGATCCTAATGGAATGGATGATTTTGTTGTTACCCAAGAATTCCATCTTCCTGTAAATAGAAAAGTAATTTTTAAACTAAGATCTCAAGATGTTTTACATTCCGCATATATGCCTCATTTTAGAGCTCAAATGAATTGTGTCCCTGGAATGATTACTGAGTTTTCTTTCACTCCAACTATAACAACGGATGAAATGAGAATGAATTCAGATGTTGTAGATAAGGTAAATAGAATAAATAAAATTAGATACGAAAATAGTAAAATACTCACTGCAAACGGTGAAGAAGCATTAGAGCCTTATCAGTTTGACTATTTGTTGTTGTGTGCTAAAATTTGTGGAGCATCTCACTATAACATGCAAATGAAAATAGTAGTAGAATCTGAAAAAGATTATGAAAAATGGGTTGCCAAGCAACAAATATTTTCCGAAGTAATTCAATAATATAATATGTCAGAAGTTTCAGGTATTTCGCATTCAAATCATGATGATCACCATCATCACAAAGAAACATTTATAACTAAATATATTTTTAGTCAAGATCATAAAATGATCGCTAAACAATATTTAATTCTTGGTGTTTTATTTATGGGTTTCATTGGTATAGCTATGTCTTTATTGTTTAGACTTCAATTGGCTTGGCCAGAACAATCTTTTGCAGTTTTTGATATTTTTTTAGGAGATTGGGCTCCTGAAGGGGTGATGGACCCAAATATATATTTAGCTCTTGTCACTATTCACGGAACCATAATGGTTTTCTTTGTGCTTACAGCTGGTTTAAGTGGAACTTTCAGTAATCTATTAATACCATTGCAGATAGGAGCTCGAGATATGGCATCTGGACTTTTAAATATGATTTCGTTCTGGTTATTTTTCCTTTCAAGTATGATAATGCTTGCTTCTCTTTTTGTTGAAGCTGGTCCCGCTGCTGCAGGATGGACAATTTATCCGCCTCTTAGTGCATTACCTCAAACTCAACCGGGTTCTGGAATGGGAATGACACTATGGTTAATTTCAATGGCTATTTTTGTTGCATCTTCATTATTAGGATCACTTAACTACATAGTTACAGTTATAAATTTAAGAACTAAAGGAATGTCTATGTTCAGGCTTCCTCTTACAATATGGGCATTTTTTGTTACAGCAATAATTGGAGTAATTTCTTTCCCTGTTTTACTTTCAGCTGCTTTACTTTTAATAATGGATAGAAGTTTTGGAACTTCATTTTTTCTTTCAGATATCTTTGTTCAGGGTGAAGTTTTACATTATCAAGGAGGGTCGCCTGTACTTTTCGAACATTTATTTTGGTTTTTGGGCCATCCTGAAGTGTATATTGTTTTATTACCAGCACTAGGAATTACCTCAGAAATTATTGCAACAAATTCAAGAAAACCAATTTTTGGTTACAGAGCTATGGTAGCTTCAATATTAGCTATTGCTTTCTTATCTACAGTTGTATGGGGACACCATATGTTTATTTCTGGAATGAATCCTTTTCTAGGCTCAGTATTTACATTTACTACTTTGCTTATTGCAATTCCATCTGCTGTAAAAGCGTTTAATTATATAACTACATTATGGAAGGGTAATCTACAATTTAATCCAGGCATGTTATTTTCCATTGGCTTAGTTTCTACTTTCATTACTGGAGGTCTTACAGGAATTATTCTAGGAGATAGTACTCTTGATATTAACATTCACGATACTTATTTTGTAGTAGCACATTTTCATTTAGTAATGGGTATTTCAGCACTTTATGGTCTGTTTGCAGGTGTATACCATTGGTTCCCTAAATTATTTGGAAGAATGATGAATAAAAATTTGGGATACATCCATTTTTGGGTAACGGCAATTGCTGCATATGGAGTATTTTTCCCAATGCATTTTATTGGTATGGCTGGGTTACCTAGAAGATATTATACTAATACTGCTTTTCCTTATTTTGATGATTTAGCAAACATTAATGTTGTAATCACAGTTTTTGCATTATTAGCTGGTGCAGCTCAGTTAGTCTTTTTATATAATTTCATTTCAAGTATGTTCTTTGGTAAAAAAGCAGAGATGAATCCTTGGAGATCTAACACTATGGAATGGACTGCTCCTGTAGAACATATTCACGGAAATTGGCCTGGCGAAATACCGCATGTGCATAGATGGGCATACGATTATAGTAAGCCTGGTCAGAAAGAAGATTTTGTACTTCAGACTACTCCTCTTAGTAAAGGAGAAAAAGAAACTGAACACTAGTTTGTTGTTATAAATATCGTTTTTCTTTTCCTTACCTTTGGATAAATGAATGAAAATTTAGACCCAACAGATTCTGGATTTAATAATGAAGAATTAGAAATTGATAAAGCCCTAAGACCGCTTTCATTTGATGACTTTGCAGGTCAAGACCAAATACTTAATAATCTTAAAGTTTTCGTAGAGGCGTGTAATCAACGATTAGATGCTTTAGATCATACTTTATTTCATGGTCCGCCTGGATTAGGAAAAACAACACTCGCTCATATTGTTGCAAATGAATTAGGAGTCAATCTAAAAGTTACATCAGGTCCTGTTTTAGACAAACCTGGAGATCTTGCAGGTTTATTAACTAATTTGGAGCCCAGAGACGTACTGTTTATTGATGAGATACATAGATTAAGTCCAATTGTTGAGGAGTACTTATATTCCGCAATGGAAGATTATAAAATAGATATAATGATTGAGACTGGTCCAAATGCTAGAACAGTTCAAATAAATTTAAATCCATTTACATTAATCGGAGCTACGACGAGATCGGGACTGCTTACAGCTCCAATGAGAGCTAGATTTGGAATCAATAGTAGGTTAGAGTATTATAAAACCGAATTACTTTCAACTATAGTAGAAAGAAGTTCAGAAATATTAGATATTGAGATAAATAGTAGAGCAGCAATAGAGATAGCTGGAAGAAGTAGAGGAACACCAAGAATTTCAAATTCATTGTTAAGAAGAGTAAGAGATTTTGCTCAAATTAAAGGAAATGGAACTATTGATATTGAAATAACGAGATATGCTTTAAAATCATTAAATGTTGACAAGAACGGATTAGATGAAATGGATAATAAAATTTTATCTACACTTATTGAAAAATTTAAGGGTGGCCCTGTAGGTATCAATACCTTGTCTACTGCAGTTTCGGAAAGTGCAGAAACAATTGAAGAGGTTTATGAGCCATTTTTGATTCAACAAGGTTTTATAGTTAGAACACCAAGAGGAAGAGAGGTTACTAAGCTAGCTTACGATCATTTGGGCTTGAAAAAATCACAATCTCAAAACGAGTTGTTTTAATAAACTAATTAAAAATAATTAAATGGAGTTAAATAATTTGTTTTTTGATCTTTTAATAGATTTAAAAATACCAGAGTTTTATGCTGAAATATTGAATATATTTTTAGTTTCTATATTAATTCTTATTTCAGTTATAGTAATTAATTTTATATCGAAAAAGATAATAATTAATTTTCTTGAAAAACTTTCAAAGAGATCTAAGACTGATTTTGACAATTTTTTAATTGCTAATAATATTCAAATTTATCTAGCGAGATTAGTTCCTGTGTTTTATATATATTGGATTATTCCGTCTTGGCTTGAAAATTTCCAAACTGTACTTGTTTATGCTCTTTTAGGTTTAAAAATTTATTTTATTTTTCTATTAGTTTCAATAATTAGAAACTTTTTGAACGCCACTAAAGAGTTTTTTAGAACTTTTGATTCTTTAAAAGGAAAGCCAATTGAAAGTTTTGTTCAAGTAGCCATGTTATTAGTCTGGTTTACTGCTGTAGTATTAATTTTTTCAATTATTACAGGAACACAAGTCAGTACTTTTCTTACTGCTATGGGAGCGTTGTCAGCAGTTATTATGTTAATTTTTAAGGATACCATACTAGGTTTTGTTGCAAGTATTCAATTAAGTTCAAATGATTTGATTAGAATAGGAGATTGGGTTACAATGAAAAAATTTGGTGCAGATGGAGATGTTATTGAGATTAATTTAAACTCTGTTAAAATTCAAAATTTTGATAAAACAATAACTACAATTCCTACTTACAAATTAATTTCAGATTCATTTACAAATTGGAGAGGAATGAGTGATTCTGAGGGAAGAAGAATTAAAAGAGCTCTATTAATAAAAGGCTCTTCAATTAGATTTATTAAAAAAGAAGAAGTTTCTAAATTAAAAAACATCAAACTCTTATCTAAATACATTGGTGAAACTGAAAAAGAGATTGAAAATCATAATTTTAAATTAGAGATTCCGTTAGATGATGCTATAAATGGAAGAAATCTTACAAATATTGGTTTATTTAGAAAATATATTGAAGAATATCTAATTGCTAATAAATTGATTAATAAAGAAATGACTGTAATGTGTCGTCAATTATCTCCTACGTCTCAAGGTGTGCCACTTGAAATTTATGCTTTTATTTCTGACAAAGAATGGAAAAGTTATGAAAATATAGTCTCGGATATATTTGATCATCTACTGGCTTCACTTAAAACTTTTGACCTTGAATTATTTGAACTTCCCTCAAATTTTAAAGTTTAATATGAAAAATTTTGTAATCTTATTTTGTCTTTTAGCTTTTTTATCAATTGAAGCACAAACTGATAATAGTGCAGATTGTACAAAAGTGTACCTTATTAGGCATGCAGAAAAAGACAGGACAGATAAGACCAATTCTAATCCACATTTAAATTCATTTGGAATAAAAAGATCATTAAAATGGAAAGGTTTTTTTAAGAATACAGATTTTGATGTTATTTATTCTACAAATTATTATAGAACATTAGAAACTATAAAACCTTTTTCTGAAAACGGAACAGAAATAGTAATATATAACCCTTCCAAGATTGATTATAACGAGTTTTTATTAAATAACAAAGGCAAAACGATTTTAGTTGTTGGTCATAGTAATACCATTCCAAGCTTTACAAACGGTATTTTAAATAAAAAGTTATATAATAACATAGAGGATAATAATAATTCTAATTTATATGTTGTAAATATTTGTGATGGAATTGATCCTCAAAATTCTCTTTATTTTGTTGAATAATGAATACTTCTTATGATAATTTAACGAAGGTAGAATTGCATGTTCATTTAGATTGTTGTCTTAGTTATAATGCTCTTAAAAAAATCAATCCCAAAGTAAGCTTTGAAACTTTTCAAAAACAATTTATTGGCACTTCTTGTAGTTGCCTGAAAGATTATATTAAATGTGCTGATAATGCATTAGAATATATGCAAACAAAAGAACAATTAGAAATTGTTGTTGAGGATCTTTTTGATCAATTTGAAAAGGATAATGTTATTTATGCTGAAGTTAGATTTGCTCCACTTCTTCATTTGAACAAGGGTTTAGCACCTATGGAAGTTATTGAAATTGTAAGTAAGAAAACAATAGAAATGTCAGATAGTTCTGGAATTGAAGTTAATTTAATTTTATGCACATTAAGACATTATTCTAAAAAACAAAGTATAGAAACCGTTAATTTAATCAAAGATTTTGCTGGAGATAATGTAGTTGGATTTGATATAGCCGCTGATGAAGCTGGATTCCCACTCGATAACCATGTAGAAGCATTTAAACTGGCTAAAGATAGTGGTGTACATTGCACAGCTCATGCTGGTGAAGCTTTGGGAGCCTCTAGTGTTTTAGAAACGTTAGATAAATTGAAGCCATCAAGAATTGGTCATGGAGTTAGGAGTGTTGAAAACGAATCTTTGTTACAAGAATTAAAAGCAAATAATATCCATTTAGAGCTTTGTTTGACTAGCAATATGGTTACACAAGTTTATGAAAACCTGAAGGATCATCCTGTTGATTTTTTATACAAAAATGATTTCTCTATTAGTATAAATACAGATGGCAGAACAATTTCAGATACTAATTTAAATAATGAATATGATATTTTGGGCACTCAATTTAATTGGGTTAAGAGTAGCTTTTTAAAAGTAAACATTAAATCAATGGAAGCTTCATTTGCGAGTTCAAATACTAAAACAAAAATTATTTCACTTTTAAAATCAACTTATAATCTTTAAAAATTAGTGATTACAACAATTTCATTTTTCAAATACAGTACAAATAAATTTTGGGCTTTTAAACAGATGTATTTGGCTGAAAAATTAATGAACAAAACTTCAGGCCTTAGTTTTTATAAATTACTTGGAACCGGAGCAGGAGCAGGATTTAGTCTTTATCCTGATTTTAGTACTTATTCCATACTTTGTGTTTGGAAAGATCGCTTAAGTGCAGATAATTTTATAAATAAAAGTCATCATTCTATACTTATTTCAAAGAAGGCTTCTTTTAGAGCGGATTATTTTTTGAATCCAATACACAGCCATGGTAAATGGGATGGGTTAAATCCATTTAAAGGCACGACTATTGTACAGGATAAATCAAAAAAAATTGCCATTATCACTAGGGCTACTTTAAATTATAGTAGATTATTAGAATTTTGGAAATCTGTTCCTAGAGCTTCAAAAGCTATTAAAAATGCTTCTGGAGTTATTTGGTTTAAAGGAATTGGAGAGCTTCCTTTTATTCAACAAGCAACTTTTAGCATATGGGAGAATATGGATTCGGTCACTGATTTTGCATATAAAAATAAAAATCACGCTGAAATAGTTAAAAAAACTAGACAAAGAAATTGGTATAAAGAAGACTTGTTCGCAAGATTTGACATAATAGAGAAAAAGAATAAAGTATTTAATAATTGAAAAAAGCAATCATAATAGGCTCTGGAATTGGAGGAATCGCTACGGCATTAAGACTTAAGTCGATGAATTATGATGTTACAGTATTTGAAAATAATGATTTCCCAGGAGGTAAACTAACGAGTTTTGATTTAGGCTCCTATAGATTTGATGCAGGACCATCATTATTAACAATGCCGCATTTTATTGATGAGCTTTTTGATTTGTTTAATGAAAATCCCAGAGATCATTTTAATTATAAAAAAAAAGATATATCCTGTAAGTATTTTTGGGATGACGGAATTAAGCTTAATGCTTACTCAGATAAATCCAAATTCACAAATGAAATTAATAAGGTTCTTGGAGTGAATGAAGAATTAGTTTTAAATTATCTTTTGAAAGCTAAAAGAAAGTATGAATTAACTAAAAGTATGTTTTTAGAGCAATCGCTTCATAAGCTAAAAACCTATTTCACTAAGGATTTGTTAAATGGCCTTTTTAATATTTTTTCATTTCAAATAAATAAAACGTTGAATCAAGTCAATGTTTCAGAGCTTAAAGAACCACATTTAGTTCAGCTTTTTAACCGATTTGCAACTTACAATGGATCTTCACCTTATAAGACACCTGGAATGATGACTTTAGTACAGCATTTAGAACAAGAATACGGAACGTATGTCTCTGAAAAAGGTATGCAAAACATAACATCTTCACTATATGAATTGGCTTTAAGACATGGAGTGAATTTTAAGTTTAACAGTTATGTTTCAGAAATTGTAGTTTCTAATAAAAGGGCTATTGGAATTATGGTCGAAGAAAAATCTTATGAATCTGATATTGTTATTTCGAATATGGATGTTGTTCCAACTTATAGAAATTTATTAAAGAATCATTATAAGCCAGAAAAGACGTTAAATCAAGAAAGGTCAAGTTCTGCCCTAATTTTTTATTGGGGAATAAAAAAAGAATTTAAAAATTTAGATTTACACAATATTTTTTTCTCAAAGGATTATAAATCAGAATTTCATTCAATTTTTGAAAACAATTCTATTTCAAGTGATCCAACTATCTATATTAATATTACATCTAAAGATGTCAAAGGTGATGCCCCAAAAAATTGTGAAAATTGGTTTGTTATGATTAATTCTCCAAACGATTCCGGACAAGATTGGGACAGTATGATTGACAAGGTTAGAATTAACGTAATAAAAAAAATCAATAAAATATTAAACGTTAATATTGAGGATTATATCGAATGTGAAAAAGTATACACTCCTAAAACTATTGAGTCAAATACTCAATCCTACATGGGTTCTTTGTACGGATCATCTAGTAATAATTTAATGTCTGCATTTTTAAGGCATCCTAATTTTTCTAATAAAATATTAAATCTATATTTTTGTGGCGGTAGTGTTCATCCTGGCGGAGGAATCCCATTGTGCTTGTTGTCTGCCAAAATTGTATCACAATTAATAAAGAACAAATGAATTTCTTAATTCCTAATAATAATACTTCTAAAATTTCTGTATTTATAATATGGTTATTTCATCTATGTGGAATGGCAGGAATTTCATATGGAAATAAAGAGTTTTTTTTAGCATTTACACCAATCAACCTTTTTATTTCTTTTGTTTTATTATTTGTTAATCAAAAACAATTAGAGAGTAAGGAGCTTAAAGCAGCTTTTTTAATATTTTTTATTGGAATGATTTCAGAGATATTAGGTGTTAAATACGGACTTATTTTCGGAGATTATGTTTATCTAGACAACTTGGGTGTTAAAATTTTAGGTGTCCCAGTTCTAATCGGAGTAAATTGGATAATATTAACTTTTATTACAGGTTCTTTGTCTTCAAGGGTTTTTAAAAATAAATATATATCTGTTTTGACGGGAGCATTATTAATGATAGTTTTAGATTTATTGATTGAGCCGGTTGCTCCACTTTTAGGATTTTGGATATTTGATTCCCCAGTAGCACCATTACAAAACTACATTGGATGGTTTGTAATTGGAATTATCACTCAAATTATTTTTCAATTGAAAATAATTGAAAAAGAATATACTTTTTCAACTCACCTTTTAATAGTAAATGCAATTTTCTTTGCATTTTTAAATTATAAAATCGTTTGAATTTTAAATTAAGATTTGTTTACAGTTAATTTTCCATCATTAAGGCTTGTAGAGTAACATTTTAACGCTCCACCTGCA
>PADT01000044.1 GCA_002700465.1 Flavobacteriaceae bacterium
ATAAGAATATTACAGTTGGTGAATATGAGCTGGATAGAAAAATCAACTGTTTTGTTGGAAATAACGGTGTAGGGAAAACAAATATATTAGACTCTATTTATCACCTTTCAGCAGGAAAAAGCTATTTTAACTCCATTAGTTCACAAACCATTAATCACGATCAAGATTTTATGTTTATTGATGGGAACTTTATAAAAAATGATCAACAGGAACATATAATTTGTAGTTTAAAAAGAGGAAAAAAGAAAATATTAAAAAGAAATGGAAAAGTTTATAAAAAGCTTTCTGAACATGTAGGTTTAATTCCACTTGTAATGATTTCTCCATCTGATAGAGACTTGATTCAAGAAGGTAGTTCATTAAGAAGAAAATTTATTGATAGTATCATCTCTCAAAACAACAAGTTGTACTTAAATAATATTATTAATTATCACAAAGTTTTAAATCAAAGAAATGCTTTATTAAAATATTTTAATAAAACTAATTCTTTTGATAAAGTCAACATTGGTATTTACAATCAGCAATTATTTGAACTAAGTAAACCAATTCATGAAACAAGGAAAATATTTTTTAAAAATTTTTCGCCCGTATTTTTAAATCATTATAATTCAATAAGTCAAAACAAAGAAGAAATAAATATATCTTTTCAAAGTCAATTAGAATTTGAAACCTTAGAGTCTTTGTTAGAGAATAGTATTAAAAAAGATAGAATTCTTCAATACACTAGTTGCGGAATTCATAAAGATGATTTAGTAATGGAAATCAATGGTTATCCAATCAAAAAATATGGAAGTCAAGGTCAACAAAAATCATTTTTAATAGCTTTAAAATTAGCACAATTTGATTACTTGAAATCAGAATGTAATTCATCACCAATTTTATTGCTTGATGATGTTTTTGATAAGCTTGATAATGGCAGAGTTAAACAACTAATTCAATTGGTTAACGATAATTTATTTGGTCAAATTTTTATTTCCGATACTGATTTTGAAAGAACTAATAAAATTATTCAAGAAATAGATTCAACACATAAAATATTTAAATTATGAAAAGAAATTTTGAATCAAAAAGTATTAAAAATATTCTTGGAAAATTAATTGACAGTTCTTCAAATTTAAATTCTGGACTTAATAATATAAAAGTTCAAAAACTCTGGAAAGAGGTTATGGGTTCTAATGTTAATTCATATACAAATGAGGTAATATTAAAAAACAAGACTCTATACGTAAACCTAAACTCATCTGTTCTAAGACAGGAACTTAGTTACGGAAAACAAAAAATAGTTGACCTACTAAACAAGGAGCTAGGCAAGAAAATTATTCTGAAAATAGTATTAAGATAAAATATCTTCAATTGAAAAATGAAAAGAACCTTCAATCTCTGCATTTTCGTCGCTATCTGATCCGTGAACTGCGTTTTCACCCATGGATGTTGCATACAAGCTTCTAATAGTTCCTTCAGCGGCTTCTGCTGGATTTGTTGATCCAATTAATTTTCTAAACTCGTTAACAGCATTATCTTTTTCTAAGATTGCAGCTACAATTGGACCTCTACTCATAAACGAAACTAATTCACCAAAAAATGGACGTTCATTGTGAACTTCATAAAATTTTTCTGCTTTTTCTTTACTTAATTTAGTTAGTTTCATAGCAATGATTTTAAATCCAGCGCTATTAATTTTTTCTAAAATTGCACCAATATGGCCATTTTCAACAGCATCTGGTTTAATCATCGTAAAAGTTCTATTACTCATTTTAAAAATTTTCTGCAAACCTAAGAAAAAAATGAATTCAATTGTAATGAACATAATTTGTATTTTTATAATGTGATAAACGTAACTATTATTGGAACTGGAAATTTAGCATTTCATTTAAGTAAAGTTTTTTTAAAAAACCAAAAAATTAATTTGGTTGAAATATGCGGCAGAAAAAAGAATTTACCCATAGAATTTAATCATTATATAAATTATTCTAATAATATTTCAAGAATTAAAAATTCGGATATCTGTTTTATCTGCGTTTCTGATGATCAAATAGAAAATATTTCGAAAAATTTACAAACAGAGGATAGTACTATTGTCTTGCATTGTTCTGGATCTACATCAATTGATGTATTATCAAATCATAATTCTTATGGAGTTTTTTATCCTCTTCAAACCTTTAGCTTAAAAAAAAACATAAATTTTAGTAATGTTCCTATAATTATAGAGGGAAATTCCAATAAAAATTTAAATATAATAAGAGATTTGTCATTAATGCTTTCTAACAAAGCATTAAAAGCATCTAGTAAACAAAGATTAGCTATTCATATTTCAGCTGTATTTACAAATAATTTTACAAATTACATGAGAATTGTAGCAGATGAAATTCTAAAATCAAATGAAATTGATACTAAAATTTTAAATCCATTAACTTTTGAAACATTCGATAAATTAAAATATTTATCATCAAAAGAAGCTCAAACTGGACCTGCAATAAGAAATGATTTAAAAACAATAAAAAAACACTTAAATTTATTGAAAGGAACAGGCCATGAAAAAGTTTACGAAACTATTTCATCTGAAATTATAAAATTAGAAAATGAACTATAAAGAAAAACTTAATAAAGTTGAAACATTTGTTTTTGATGTTGATGGTGTTTTTACTGATGGAAAAATTATAGTAGATAGTCAAGGAAAAGAATCCAGATTATTTAATACCAAAGATGGAATTGCTGTAAAGTTAGCAAACGACCTAGGGTATAATATAGCTATAATAACAGGAGCAAATAATAAAGGTATAAAAGATAGAATGAATAGATTAGGTATTAAAAATGTTTTTCTAAACTCAAGTGACAAAGTAAAAGATCTTTTAAATTTCTCAAAAACTAACAATATTAATCTAGAAAAAACCGTTTACATGGGTGATGACCTTCCTGATACATTCCCAATGAAATTAGTTTATTTAAAAACATGTCCTAATGATGCTGCTCCTGAAGTTAGAGAAATATCTGATTATATTTCTAACAAAAAAGGTGGAGAAGGATGTGTTAGAGATATTATTGAACAAACACTTAAAGTTCAAGGAAATTGGGATTTAAACAAAAAAAATCAAAACATTTAATTAATGTTTTTTGAAAAATTAAAAAACTATAACGTTCTGTTAGCTTCAAATTCGAAAAGAAGACACGAACTTCTTAATCAACTTGGAGTTGAATTTAAAATCATAAGTCAAGATATAAACGAGTCTTTTTCAAATAAGTTAAAAAGTAGTGCGATAACAGATTATTTAGCTAAAAAAAAATCGTCCTTGTTAGTTAAAAACTTAAAAAAAAATGATTTACTTATAACATCGGATACTATAGTTTGGCATAATGATAAAGCTCTTGGTAAACCCAAAAATAGAACTGAGGCATTTAAAATGATTAGATCACTAGAAAATTCTTCTCATGAAGTAATTACCTCTATTTGTATATCCACATTAAATTTTCAAGTAATTGTTAATGAAAAAACTTTAGTTTATTTTGATAATATTGATGAAAGTGACTTGTTATATTATACAAAAACACATGAAGTTTTAGATCGTGCAGGTAGCTATGGAATACAAGACTATATTGGGCATGTAGTTGTAAAAAAAATAGAAGGTTCTTACAGCAATGTATTAGGCTTCCCAACAAATCTATTTGTAAAAACAATTAATTCTATGAACTTATGAAATGGATTAAAGCTTATAATCTAATTTTAATAATAAATTGTATTTATATAATATGTTTTATAATTCTAACCTATAATTACACTTTATAAATGTCTACAATTGATTGGACTATTCTTATCTGTACAATTTCTTTTATAGTCATTTACGGTATCTATAAAACTAGAAAATTCAACACTATTAAAGATCATCTAAAAGGTGGAGGATCAGCTAATTGGTTGACTATAGGCCTTTCGGTAATGGCTACTCAAGCTAGCGCAATAACATTTTTATCTACACCAGGTCAAGCTTATGACGAAGGCATGGGATTTGTACAGTTTTATTTTGGATTACCGTTAGCCATAATTGTAATTTGCATGGTATTTATTCCAATATATCATAAACTTAAAGTATATACAGCTTATGAATATTTAGAACAACGATTCGATAGAAAAACCAGAACACTTGCTGCAATTTTATTTTTAGTTCAGAGAGGATTAGCTGCTGGTATTACAATTTTTGCTCCTGCTATTATTTTATCAACCATTTTGGGATGGGATCTAAAACTATTAAATCTTTCTATAGGATTATTAGTAATAATTTACACAGTAAGTGGAGGCACTAAAGCAGTAAGTATTACACAAAAACAACAAATGTTTGTAATAATGAGTGGAATGATAATAGCCTTTATTATTATTCTTAATTCTCTTCCCCAAAATATTAACTTTAGTGAAGCTTTAAAAATGGCTGGAATAGGTGGAAAAATGGAAATTGTGAATTTTTCCTTTGATTTAGAAAAAAAATATACTTTTTGGAGTGGTATTACTGGGGGCTTCTTTTTAGCTCTATCATATTTTGGAACTGACCAGAGTCAAGTTCAAAGATATCTGTCTGGAAAGTCTGTTAAAGAGAGTCAATTAGGCCTTATGTTTAATGCTGTATTAAAAATTCCAATGCAATTCTTTATTCTACTTACTGGAGTAATGGTGTTTGTATTTTTTGAATTTAATACTACTCCGGTCAACTTCAATCCGCAAGTAACTAATTATTTAGAACAGGTTCAAAATGAAGATTATATTATTGAAAAAGAAAAATTCATTTCTCTTAGAAATGAAAAAAGAAGGTTACAAAAAAAATATATTGAGAATATTGGATTTGAAGCTGAAAAAAATATAGAAAAAGAAATCATACAACTTCATAATAAAGAAAAAGAAATTAGACAAAATGTAAAAGAAATTTCAGCTAAAATAGCTCCATCTTCAATTGAGTATAATGATTTAGATTATATTTTTATTTTTTTCATACTTAATTATCTTCCAAAAGGAGTTATAGGCCTATTACTTGCCGTGATACTAAGTGCAGCTATGTCATCTACGGCATCAGAGCTAAATGCGTTATCTACAACAACTGTTATTGATATATACAAACGAAATCATATTAAAAAAAAATCAGAAAATCATTATCTAAAAGCCTCAAAAGTATTTACAGTTATGTGGGGAATAATTGCAATTATTTTTGCAAGTTTTGGATCCCTTTTTGAAAATTTAATTGAGCTTGTTAATTTAATTGGTTCAATTTTTTACGGAACCATTTTAGGTATTTTCATGGTAGCTTTCTTTTTTAAAAACATAAAAGGAAATCAAGTGTTTTATGCAGCATGTGTTTCACAAATTTTAATTTTTATGATATACGGATTTACAGAAATAGGATATCTATGGTTAAATTTTATAGGAGCAATTTTAACAATACTAATTTCAAACTTAATTAAAAAAAATTCTTAGATTAATTATTCGAAACATATATCAAAGTTTTATTCAATATTTTTATTGAGTATTTAAATTTGGAATTGTATACATGGAATAAGTTCCCTTTTAAATTAGTTTGTTCTCCATTTTTGGCCAAATGGCATGAGTGAACCATAAACAACTCATTATTTTGCCGAAGTTCTTGAATACTTAATGTCATCGTTTATTAATCCAACTTTTTGAGAAAGTTTTGATAAAGGACCTGTTTGAAGTGTTTTAATTTGTGAAAAATAAAAAAACGAAAAAAATACAGTAAAAAATGAAATAAATAATCTTTTGTAGATTATCTAAATTTGGAATGATCTTTGTTTTAACATTATAAAATATAAAATTGAAGATATATCAAATTAATACAAAACAAAATTTACCTATTTCTGTTAAAGAAGCTTGGGAGTTTTTAAGTAGTCCAAATAACCTTGCAGAAATAACACCCAAATACATGAATTTTAAAATTTTAAGTGGAGCTGACAAATCAATATTTGCTGGACAGATTATTCAATATAAAGTCACGCCAGTTTTAGGAATTACATTAAAATGGGTTACCGAAATTACTCACGTAAAGCAAAATGAATATTTTGTTGATGAACAAAGGTTTGGCCCCTATTCTTTATGGCACCACAAACATTTCATTAAAGAAATTGATGGTGGAATAGAAATGGAAGATATTGTAGATTATAAAATACCTTTTGGATTTTTGGGCCAAATTGCTCATTCATTATTTATAGAGAAAAAACTCAGACAAATTTTTAATTATAGAGAAAAAAAACTAGTAAAACTTTTTGGTAAATTATAATATTATGAGAAAAAATATTCTATTCATTGGTGGATCAACAGGAATTGGATTCGAAACAATAAAACAAATTCACAATCAACATAACGTTTATGTTGCATCAAGAAATAATGACAATTTTAATGATTTAAATGTCAATTATATAAAATATGATGTTTTAAATGATGAATTAAACACCGATTTAATCCCTGAGGAGTTACATGGTTTCGTATACTGTCCTGGAAGTATTAATCTAAGACCTTTTAGAAGTCTAAAACTTAGCACATTTGAAGAAGATTTGAATATAAATTTTTTATCAATGGTTAAGTCCTTGCAAAAAGTAATAAACAATTTAAAAAAATCTGGAAACTCTAGTGTAGTATTGTTTAGTACAGTAGCTGTTAAAGTCGGAATGCCATTTCATACAAGCGTTTCAGCTTCAAAAGGTGCTATTGAAGGTTTTGCTAGATCATTAGCAGCAGAGTATGCACCTGGACTGAGAGTCAACGTTGTTGCACCCTCTCTTACAGATACCCCAATGGCTGAAAGGTTTTTAAATAATGAATTAAAAAAAGAAAAAGTTGGAAGTAAACATCCACTAAAAAGACACGGAAATCCCAACGATATTGCTAGTTCAGTTGTACATTTATTAAGTGATAACAGCTCATGGATTACAGGTCAAATATTTGGAATTGACGGAGGAATGTCTTCAATTAATCTCTCATAATTGAAAAAATCAATTTCAATTTTTTGGTTTAGAAGAGATCTAAGAATAGATGATAACAGAGGTTTATACAATGCTTTAAAAGAAAATAAATGTGTATTACCGATTTTTATTTATGACAAAAAAATTTTAGATAAATTAAAAAAAAATGATCATAGAATTGAATATATAAATTATTCGATTTCAAAAATAAATGATCTTTTGTCTAAAAAAAACAAATCAATCTCTTGCTTCTATGGAAATCCCAAAGAAGTGTTTCTTAGAATTATAAATCAGTTTGAGATAAAAAAAGTATATACAAATAGAGATTATTCTCCCTACTCAATAAAAAGAGATCATATTATTAAAAAATTACTAAATGAAAATAAAATAGAATTCTTCGATTTCAAAGATCATGTGTTATATGAAAAAAATGAAATTGTTAAAGATGATGGGATGCCCTATAAAGTTTACACTCCATTTTCTAAAAAATGGATTAATAAAATGAATATACAAGGTGTTCCTAATTATCCATCAGAAAATTTAATTGAAAAATTACTTAGTGATAATAATGTTTTTAATACAAAATCCATTGGATTTACAAAATCCGGGATTAATTTTTTAAAGAATGATACATCTTATGAAATAATTAATAATTACGAATCAAAAAGAAATTTTCCAAGTTCTAACGGTACATCTAAAGCAGGCGTGCAATTAAGGTTTGGAACTATTAGTACAAGAAAATTAATAAAGAAAGCATATAAATCAAATAACAACACTTACTTAAAAGAATTGATTTGGAGAGAGTTCTTCCAACAAATTCTTTATCATTTCCCTAGAACAGTTATAGAAAGTTTTAAACCAAAATATGAAAGAATAGAATGGTTAAATAATGAAAATGATTTTAATAAATGGTGTAATGGTCAAACTGGATATCCTTTAGTAGATGCTGGAATGAGAGAATTAAATAAAACTGGCTTTATGCATAACCGAGTTAGAATGGTTGTTGGAAGTTTTTTGTGTAAACATTTACTTATTGATTGGAGATGGGGTGAAGCATATTTTAGAGAAAAATTATTTGATTATGAAACAGCTAGCAACGTTGGTAACTGGCAATGGGTTGCAGGATGTGGTGTAGATGCTGCTCCGTACTTTAGAATCTTTAACCCACATGAACAACTTAAAAAATTTGATAAACACTTTTTTTATATAAAAAAATGGGTTCCTGAATTTGAAACTGATAAATATATTAGTCCAATAATTGATCACAAAGAAGCCAGAGAAAGATGTCTTACAACCTATAAAAAAGCTTTAAACAATTGAATATAAATTTAATTTTTCCAAATCAACTTTTCGAAAAAAGTATAGCTTTTAAGAACTCAAATATCACTTTTTTGATTGAAGAATATTTATTTTTCAATCAATTTAAATTTCACAAGCAAAAAATATTATTTCATAGAGATTCAATGATAAATTACTATAGTTTTCTTAAAAACGAAGGTCTAGAAGTGAAATATATTAACTCATATGAAAAAGAATCTGATGTTAGAGTTTTTCTTAAAAGTATTAATATAAAAGAAATTAACATCTACAATCCTGTTGACAACTGGCTAGAAAAAAGAATTGTTTCTTCGTGTCTGAAAGAAAATATAAAAATTAATATTCATGAAAATCCTCTTTTTCTAACAAAAAAAAGTGAATTGACTCCTTTTTTTAGTCCTACTAAAAAAAAACTTTTTCAAACGACTTTTTATAAAAATCAAAGAATAAAATTTAATGTCCTTTTAAACAATGAAAACAAACCAGATGGAGGTAAATGGACCTATGATGATTTAAATAGAAAGAAATATCCAAAAAACAAACAAACTCCAATTATTGATTATTCTTTTCTTAAAAGTAACAGTCACAGTGACTCAATAAAATACGTTTCTAAGTATTTTTCTAAAAACTATGGAGAATTAAATAGCTCACAATTATATCCAACAGATTTTAAAACATCCAAACAATGGTTTTCAAATTTCCTAAAAACTAGATTTGATGAATTTGGAATTTATGAAGATGCAATTTTAATAAATGAATCCATAATAAATCACAGTATTTTATCTCCTCTTGTAAATTCAGGTTTATTAAACCCAAAATATATTTTAGAAGAATCAATTAAGTTTTATAAAAAAAATAATATTCCGCTAAACTCTGTAGAAGGATTTATTAGACAAATAATTGGTTGGAGAGAATTTATAAGGGGTGTATACGTATGTAAAGGATCTGAAGAAAGAACTAAAAATTACTGGAACTTCGATAGAAAAATTCCAAAATCATTTTACAATGGTTCTACAGGGATAGATCCAATAGATGATACAATAAAAAAAGTTAATAAATCTGGATATGCCAATCACATAGAAAGATTAATGATTTTGGGGAATTTTATGGTTTTATGTGAATTTGATCCTAACGAAGTATATAAATGGTTTATGGAACTTTTTGTAGATTCTTATGATTGGGTGATGGTTCCCAATGTATATGGCATGAGTCAATTTGCTGACGGAGGATTGATGTCTACTAAACCCTATATAAGTAGTAGTAACTACATAATTAAAATGAGTGACTATAAGAAAGGTAGTTGGAGTGAAATTTGGGATGGATTATTTTGGACATTTATGGACAAACAAAGAGAGTTTTTTAAAAAAAATCCTAGAATGAGAATGCTTATAAGTAGTTATGATAAAATGGATCTATTAAAAAAAGAGAAGTTACTTTTAGATGCAGATAATTTTATAAAAAATTTATAATATGAATAATCTTGATCCTATTCAAATTGATAGAGTTATAGAAATGGCATGGGAAGACAGAACTCCTTTTGAAGCTATTAAATTTCAATTTGGTCTTAACGAAAAAGAAATCATCACACTGATGAGAAGAGAGATGAAATCAAAAAGTTTTGCTATGTGGAGAAAACGAGTTCAAGGAAGAAAAACGAAACATCTTAAGTTAAGAGATGATACTGTTAATAGATTTAAATGTACAAGACAGAGGACAACAGGAAATAAAATATCAAAGCGAAATTAAATTCTTTCAATTTTGGCTCCAAGGGCTCTCAGCCTCTCATCAATATTCTCATATCCCCTATCAATTTGTTCAATGTTGTGTATAATGCTTTCTCCTTTGGCTGACAGAGCAGCAATTAATAGTGAAATACCAGCTCGTATGTCAGGTGAGACCATTGTAGTTGCCTTAAGTTGTGAATTAAAATCATGTCCGATTACATTTGCTCTGTGAGGATCACATAAAATTATTTTAGCTCCCATGTCAATCAATTTATCAACAAAAAACAATCTACTTTCAAACATTTTTTGATGAATCAAAACACTTCCTTTTGCTTGGGTAGCTACCACTAAGATTATGCTCAATAAATCGGGTGTAAACCCAGGCCATGGAGCATCAGAAACAGTTAAAACTGATCCGTCAATATAATTTTGAACTTCATAACCGTCTTTGTGTTCATCAATAAAAATATCATCATTATGTTTTTCTAACTTAATTCCAAGCTTTCTAAAAACATTTGGTATTTGACCAAGATTTTCCCAACTAACATTTTTTATAGTAATTTGACTTTTAGTCATAGCTGCCAAACCAATCCAACTTCCAATTTCAATCATATCTGGCAAAACTTTGTGAGTACAACCATTTAAAGTTTTAACTCCATTTATAATCAATAAATTTGAACCAATTCCAGAAATATTAGCACCCATAGCTTGTAACATTTTACAAAGCTGTTGTATATAAGGTTCACAAGCCGCATTATAAATTTCAGTTTTTCCAGTTGCTAAAACAGATGCCATCAAAACATTAGCGGTACCTGTAACAGATGCCTGATCAAGTAAAATAAATGAACCTTTTAACTCTGTAGCTTCGACTCCGTAGAAATATTCTTCTTTATTATATCTAAAAGAAGCTCCTAGTTTAATTAAACCTAGAAAATGAGTGTCTAATCTTCTTCTACCTATTTTATCACCTCCAGGTTTAGGAATATAACCCTTCCCAAATCGTGCTAAAAGAGGTCCAACTATCATGATCGAGCCTCTTAAGCTGCTTCCTTTAGTTTTAAATTCTTTAGAATTTAAATAATCAACATTAACATCATCTGCTTGAAAAGAGTATTTGTTTTTATTTATTCTGATTACTTTGACACCTAAAGAACTCAATAAATCAATTAATTTTAAAACATCAATAATTTCAGGAATATTATCAATTATAATTTTTTCTTTAGAAAGTAAACAAGCACAAATTACCTGTAAAGCTTCGTTTTTTGCTCCTTGAGGAGTTACTTCACCTTTTAATTTAACACCACCTTGTATTGAAAAAGTACCCATTTTAAAAAAATTAATTATTATTTCTTTTTTTAAAATTTCTGTAATGCTTTTTGTTGTTTTTATGGACAGGTGTTTTCCCAAATTTCTTATTTGTAA
>PADT01000045.1 GCA_002700465.1 Flavobacteriaceae bacterium
AAACCTCAACAAGATGTTGAGGTTAAAAATGTGGGCGCGAAGGGATTCGAACCCCTGACCCCTTGGGTGTAAACCAAGTGCTCTGAACCAACTGAGCTAAGCGCCCTAAAACGATGGCAAATATAATATAATTATTTAATCATAAGCTAAATCATTCTTAATATCTTTTTCAACTGTTTTGAGATATTTTTCTCTCTTTTTTTGTGACACAAAAGGAACCGACCAGAATTGTCTAGTTTTTGTAAAAAGAGATAATCTCCATCCAAAAACAAAAGTATAAACGCCCATAACTAATCTCAATTTTACAGAATTTAGATATAAAGTTAAAACCGGAATTGCAGGAGCACCATGAGTAACATAGGTTCTTACTTTTTTATTTTTTAAAAATGGTTTAGGGTAAGCATATAATTTGGTTATGTTGACAAATTCATAGGCAAAACCGGGTTCAAAAACTTCATCAAAGAATATTTCCATTCTTGGTGTTAATCTAAACCACCATACAGGTGAGATAAAATAAATTCTTTCAGACCATGTAACTAAATCTTGATATTTCTTTATTAATTTAGTTCTTGGTCTTGTAAAACTGTCCCGATATAAATCGACAATCTCAATCTCTTCTTTATTTTTAGATAATTCATTTTTGACAGTTTTAAAAATACCATCGTAACAAAATGATTCGGTGTTTGGATGTCCTATAATTATTAAATTTTTCATAATAAAAAACGCAAATCTAATGATTTAAATTATTTAGCAAGTTAAAATATCTTTAAATTTAATATGATATTTGTTTTATGTTAAAGGTAGCATTTGATAAAGTTTTTAGACATCCTCTGGATAAAAACCATAGATTCCCAATGGAAAAATATGATTTAATTCCGCTACAACTAATTAATGAAAAGATCTGTAATCGAAATAATTTTTTTGTTCCTCAAAATTTAAACGATCAAGATGTTTTAACAACACATCAAAAAAAATATTATGAAAGATTATCTTCACTTACTTTGAGCGAAAAAGAAATCAGACCAATTGGTTTTCCTATGAGTAGGGAACTAATAATAAGAGAAAAAAAAATAGCACAGGGAACAATTGAATGTTCAAATTTTTCAATTAATAATGGAATATCTATGAATATTGCTGGCGGTACTCATCACGCTTTCTATGACAAAGGGGAAGGGTTTTGTATGTTAAATGATCAGGCAATAGCTGCAAATTATTTGTTAAACAATAGTTTAGTAAACAAAATTTTAATTATTGATTTAGACGTTCATCAAGGAAATGGTACAGCATCAATTTTTAAAAATAATTCAAATGTATTTACCTTATCTTTTCATGGTCAAAAAAACTATCCTTTTAGAAAAGAAAATAGTGACTTAGATTTTGGATTTGATGATTTTACAAATGATGATTTTTATTTAAAAAAATTAAAAGAAATTATTCCTAGAACAATTGATCGTTTCGAACCTGATTTTATTTTTTATTTAGCTGGTGTAGATGTTTTAGAAAACGATAAACTTGGCAGATTATCTATGACAATTAAAGGATGCTTAGAAAGGGATAAGTTTATTTTAAATTCTTGTAAAAAAAACAATATTCCAGTTCAAATTAGCATGGGCGGAGGATATTCTATTAATATTGAAGAGATAATCGAAGCTCACACAAACACATTTAGATTAGCGCAAGAGATTTATTTTTGAAAAAATTAAAATATATAAACTTTATTTATTCAATTAATCCATCTAAGTCATATTTTGAAACAAAATCCCAAATTAACTGCCCGGTATTTTTACCATTAAAATCGTTACTAAACCAAACGTGTTCACCACCAATAATTTTATAATGTTCTACTGAAACATTATTATCTCCATTTTCATATTTATAACTAGTTATTGAAGTACCGTTATCATCAATATTATTTGTGTTTGGGTCAGTATTAGTATTATTAAAATTTACCCAAAAATTAATAACAGATTCTACAGAATTATAAACCCCATCTCCATCGTAATAGTCAGTTGTTCCATGTAATTTTATTAATGGTATTGAGTGAGTAGGAGTGCATTCGGACTCAGAGACTGAACTGGTAGATTGAAGCATGTATCCAGAAACTGAACCAATAGCAGCGATTAAATTACTTTTATAACAACCTAAAGCATAACTCATCATACCACCATTTGAATATCCAACTGCATAAACTCTTTTTAAATCAATTAAATTTTCCGAAGATAATTTATTAATTAAGGCATCGATAAAACCCAAGTCATCAACATCACTTTTATTATCACCTCCGTTCAAGGCAGCATTCCAATGAGAGGAACCGTCCAAATCTCTTCCTTGAGGATAAACTAAAATAAAATTCTCTGTATCGGCAGTAGATGTCATATTGGTATAGGACATATAATCACCAGCCTGTCCACCGAATCCATGAAAATTTAATAAAAGTGGTAATTTTGAAGTCCCATCATAACCTTGAGGAGTATAAATAATATATTTCCTATCTACACCATTGTGAGTGATAGTTTCAATAGGCCCATCATAAGACGAATCATCTTTGTCATAACCATCTTTTTCAAATTCATCACTTGAGCAAGAAAAAGAAAAAATTAAAGTAAATAATAAAATAAAGTTTTTCATACTAATAATATTACAAAATTTATACCAAAATTATAAAATTTCAGAAACAGTAAAATTACTTCCCCCAATAAAAATTAAATCGTTATCAGAAGAACTTGACAAAGCAGAATTGTAAGCATCCAAAACAGTATCATGCAAGCTGTATTTAAGTTTATTAACAGAACCATATCTAGCTAAAATTTCTAAAGAAAGTCCCCTTTCAATTTTTGGTGTACAAAAGAAATAATTAGCGTTTTTTGGAAGAATATCAATGATTTTTTTAAAATCTTTTCCTTTTACAAATCCTAATACCAAATTTAAGTTATCAAATTTTAAAGAATTTATATGGTATTTAATTACTTGAAATGCTTCTAAATTATGACCAACATCACATATAACTTTTGGCAAGTCATTCAAAATCTGAACTCTTCCCATAAGTCCAGTATTTTTTTTAATATTCAAAAGACCATTTTCAATATCTTTATTAGAAATACTAAAATCTTTCAACAAAGAAATTACTTTAACAACTCCATTTATATTTTTATTTTGAAAATCACCTGATAAATCAGTTTTGAATTTTTTTTGATCATCAGCTAGAAAAATATCTGTTTCAATTGTATGAGCTTTATTTTCAAAAATTGGATAGGTTTCTTTTTGAAATTCACTGATTACAATTGGAATATCTTTTTTGATTATGCCAGCTTTTTCATTTGCAATATCTATTAAATTATTACCTAAAAATTCTTTATGGTCTAATCCAATATTTGTAATAAGAGAAACCAGAGGATTTAAAATATTTGTAGAATCTAATCTTCCTCCTAAACCGGTTTCGATAACAGCAATATCTACATTAGATTTTGCAAAATAATCAAAAGCCATAGCAACAGTCATTTCAAAAAATGAAATTTTGTTTTTTTTAAAAAACTCAATGTTTTTTGTTACAAAATCTGAAACAAAATCTTTATCAATAAGATTTCCATTCAATTTAATTCGTTCACGAAAATCGACTAAATGAGGTGAAGTATATAATCCAACTTTTAATCCAGATTCTTGTAAAATTGATGATAACATATGAGACGATGAACCTTTTCCGTTAGTTCCAGCAACATGTATGGACTTGAAAGTATTTTGAGGATTGTTTAAATAATTACAAGTTTTTAAAATAGGGTCTAAACTAACTTTATATTTAAAAACACCTTCAATTTGATAAACAGGTAGTTGGTTGAAAAGCCAATTAACTGTTTGCTTATAATCCATTAGTTTTAAAGAACAAAATCTCTAAGAAGCATAAATGTTCCATATCCAGATAAAAACCCGATTAAAGCCAGGATAGCAATTTTTTTCAAATACCAGAAAAAATCAATTTTTTCCATACCCATTGCAACAACTCCTGCTGCAGAACCAATAATAAGCATACTTCCACCTGTTCCAGCTGAAAAAGCTAATGCATGCCATAAAGGATCATCGAGAACATTAGGGAACATTCCCATTGAAGCAGCAACCAATGGTACATTATCAATTATTGCAGACAAAAACCCAAACAATATCATTAATACGTCAGTGTTGGGAAATAATTCAGTTAAATATCCAGCAAAATTAAAAAGAATTCCAAGCGATTCTAATGCTCCTACTGCTAATAATATTCCTAAAAAGAATAAAATACTAGGAAGCTCAATTTTAGAGAGTGATTTATGTACTGGACTGTGATGAGCAACAGCATCACTTTCTGAATCAACATTAGAAATATTAATTTTTTTATTTGACAATATTTCAGCAATAGTAGCCACAAAAGCCAGCGAAAGCATCATTCCAACATAAGGAGGAAGATGAGTAATTACTTTAAAAAAGGGAACAAATAAAATAGAGCCTAATCCTAAAAAAAGCATTTTATTTCCATAAGGACTACTGTCTTCGTTAATTTCAGTTACTTCTAATTCCCCTTTGAAAATATTAAATCTAGAAGCTATTAAAAACGGAACTACCATGCACACTAAAGATGGAATGATTAAATACTTCACTAGATTAACTTCACTTACTTTATTACCAATCCATAACATTGTTGTAGTAATGTCTCCAATAGGAGACCAAGCTCCTCCAGCATTAGCGGCAATAATTATTAAACCAGCATACCATAATTTTAAGGATCTTACTTTTACAAGTTTTTGAAGTAAGGTTATAAGAACAATAGTGGCAGTAAGGTTATCAATTATGGCAGAAAGAATGAAAGCTAATGCACCAAAAATCCATAAGATTTTTACTTTACTTCTTGTCTTAATAACCTGTTTAATTCCTGAAAATCCATCAAAGTAATCAATTATTTCAACGATTGTCATTGCACCTAAAAGGAAAATTAAAATTTCAGCTGTTTTGCCCAAATGATGTAAAAGAACTTCTTCAATGTGAGTTGGCTCAAGCTTTAATAATTCTAAATTAATATCGTAAACATCAAGATGATTTAGAGCAATAAGTGCCCAAAGAATACCCATCATAGCCAAAGCTGGAATAAGTTTGTCAATTTTAATTGAATGTTCAAGAGTTATTAAAACATAACCTAAAACAAATACTGAAATAATAAGGATTTCCATATAAAAAATTTAGAGACTAAAAATATTAAAAAAAACAATACAAATTGATATTGATGAATAATCAATAAAACGCATTAAAAATGTGAAATAAATAATTTAAACTCATATAATTATTAAGTTAGCATTTATTGATGGATAGACTTAAAATCGTTATAAAAAATATTTTTTAAACTGTATCTTTACTAGTTCCAATTGATATTTTATGCTACCTAAAAAACAAGGACTTTATTCTCCGGAATTTGAACATGATAACTGTGGGGCTGGTTTTATTTGTAGTCTTAAAGGCGAAAAGACTAATAATATAATTCCAAAAGCTCTTAATATTTTAACATGTTTAGAACACAGGGGGGCTGTAAGCTCAGATGGTAAAACTGGTGATGGGGCTGGTATTTTGATTGAAATTCCACATAATTACTTTGTGAAACAATGCGAATTTGATCTGCCCAAACCTTTTGATTATGCTGTAGGAATGGTTTTTCTCCCTCAAAAAATTAATCAATTAAATTATTGTGTTGATGTTTTTGAAAAAGAAATTCAAAAACAAGGATTAAACATTTTAGGGTGGAGAAATGTTCCTGTCAACTCTAAAGTAGTTGGCTCAATCGCAGCTAAAACTCAACCTATAATTAGACAAGTTTTTATTGAAAAAGATGATAAATTATCGGAGTCAGATTTTAACACTAAACTATATATTTCAAGAAAAATAGCTGAAAACGAAATTTACAACAGTTCATTATCTCAAAAAAATTATTTTTATTTTTCAAGTCTGCATAACCGTACTCTTATTTACAAAGGATTACTAATCCCTGAGGATATTGATAGATTTTATTTAGATTTAAAAGATCCTGATCTTGTAACACGGTTAGCACTAGTTCATCAAAGATTCTCAACAAATACTTTTCCTACATGGGATCTTGCCCAGCCTTTTAGATACATGTGTCACAACGGTGAAATAAACACAATAAAAGGTAATGTAACTAGAATGAATGCCAGGGAAGAATTGATGAAAAATGAATTTATTGGAGAGGATTTAAAAAAAATATTTCCAACAATTTTAAAAGGAAAGTCTGATTCTGCCCAAATGGATATGGTTGTAGAATTATTACTAACAACTGGCAGATCTCTTCCTGAAGTTATGATGATGATGGTTCCTGAAGCTTGGGAAAAGCATAAATCAATGTCTGATGATAAAAAAGCATTTTACGAATTTAATTCAAGTATAATGGAGCCTTGGGATGGTCCAGCATCTATTCCATTTACCGATGGTAAATATATTGGTGCTTTACTTGACAGAAATGGATTAAGACCATCAAGATATACAGTAACTAAAGATGGATATGTTGTAATGTCATCTGAAACAGGAGTTGTTGAAATTCAACCAGAAAATATTGAATCACATGGTAGACTTGAACCTGGTAAAATGTTTCTAGTTGACATGACTGAGGGAAGAATTATTGAGGACGAAGAGATAAAAAATAGTATTGTTTCTAAACATCCTTATAGAAAATGGGTAAACGACAATGTACTTCCCTTAAAAGAAGTTCCATATACAGGAAATAAAACTCCAAATGAAAAGTTAGATTTTGAAACAAGACTAAGAATTTTTGGTTATACTCAAGAAGATCTCAAAACTTTAATTTTACCAATGTGTACATCTGGAAAAGAGGCTATTGGTTCAATGGGTACTGACACACCACTTGCTGTTCTTTCAACAAAACCACAATTATTATTTAATTACTTCAAACAATTATTTGCTCAGGTAACCAACCCTCCACTTGATGGAATTAGAGAAGAAATTGTTACAGATACTGGCCTTGGTATTGGAAGTGATTTCAATATTTTTGACATTGTTCCTGATCATTGTAAGAAATTAAAAATAAACAATCCTATTATTTCTAACGAAGACTTAGACAAAATAAAGTTTATTAAAAATAAAAACTTTAAAACTGCCTCAGTTAGTGCATTGTATGATGTTATTAAAGGTCACAATGGAATTGAAGAGGCGTTAGATAAAATGGTCGATGATGTGAATTCATTTGTTGACCAAGGTTATAATATTATAATAATTAGTGATCGCGGGGTTTCAAAAGACAGGGGTGCAATCCCAATTCTTTTAGCGTGTTCAAATGTTCATCATGTTTTAATGAAAGCCAAAAAAAGATCTAAATTTGGAATTGTAATTGAATCGTCTGAACCCAGAGAACCTCATCACTTTTCAATGCTATTTGGTTATGGAGCTAGTGCAATTAATCCATATCTAGTTAATGAAATTATAGAGCACCATCACAAAAATGATTTTTTTGGAAAACAATCTTTGAAAGATTCGATTAATAATTACAATAAAGCGATTGATAAGGGTATTTTGAAAGTAATGAATAAAATCGGAATATCAACCCTTCATTCATATAGAGGAGCTCAAATTTTTGAAGCCTTAGGATTAAGAGAAAGTTTTACTGAAAAATATTTTTCAAATACACCTACAAGAATAGAAGGTATTGGTCTTTACAGTTTAGAAAAAGAACTTTCATCTAGGCATTTAGAAGCCTTTACAAATAAAAATAAGTTTGTCAGTTTAGAAATTGGAGGTAATTACAGGTGGAGAAGAAATGGTGAAGCTCACATGTTGAATCCATCAACAATTTCAAAACTTCAACAAGCTGTAAAAGAAGATAAGTATGATACCTATAAAGTTTATTCTGATTTAATTAACGAGCAAAGCAAGCAATTAATGACATTAAGAGGAATGTTCAAACTTGTTGATTTTGATCCAATTCCGATTGAAGAAGTAGAGCCTTGGACTGAAATTGTAAAAAGATTCAAAACTGGCGCAATGTCTTACGGGTCTATTAGTAAAGAAGCACACGAAAATCTTGCAATTGCAATGAATAGTATTGGTGGCAAAAGTAACTCTGGAGAAGGTGGCGAGGATTCCAACAGATATAAAAAAGAAAAAAATGGTGTTTGGAAAAATAGTGCTATAAAACAAGTGGCATCCGGAAGATTTGGAGTAAGCTCACACTATTTAAGTACTGCAAAAGAGATTCAAATAAAGATGGCGCAAGGAGCTAAACCTGGAGAAGGAGGGCAACTGCCTGGTCCAAAAGTAAATCCAATGATCGCTGAAGTTAGAAATTCAACTCCATACGTTGGATTAATTTCTCCCCCACCCCATCACGATATTTACTCTATTGAAGATTTATCTCAATTAATATATGATTTAAAAAATGCTAATAGAGAAGCAAGAATTAATGTAAAATTAGTATCTGAAGTTGGTGTGGGTACTATTGCAGCTGGTGTTGCAAAAGCAAAAGCCGATGTAATACTAATTTCTGGATTTGATGGTGGAACAGGAGCATCCCCACTTACTTCATTAAAGCATGCTGGCTTGCCTTGGGAACTAGGAATTGCTGAAGCTCAACAAACTTTAGTAATGAACAATCTTAGAGGAAGAGTTGTTATGGAGTGTGATGGTCAACTTAAAACAGGAAGAGATGTTGCTATCGCCTGTTTGTTAGGAGCAGAAGAATTTGGATTTTCGACAGCCCCACTTGTTGCATCAGGTTGTATTATGATGAGAGCTTGCCATTTAAATACATGTCCGGTGGGAATTGCGACTCAAGATCCTGAGTTAAGAAAAAACTTTAAAGGAAAACCAGAACATGTAATCAATTTCATGTATTTTGTTGCTCAGGAATTAAGAGAAATCATGTCTAAACTTGGTTTTAGAACTGTAGATGAAATGGTAGGACAAAGTCAAAAAATTAATATGGAAGATGCTGTGAAGAATTACAAAACAAAGGGAATTAATTTATCCAAGATTTTGTATAAGCCTGATGTTCCTGAAAACACTCCATTAAAAAATAATACTAAACAAGATCATAATTTAGAAAATGTATTAGATTTTACAATATTAAAAGAAGCCAAGTTAGCAATTGAAAAGAAAGTTAAGATGAGTCTTTCTTATGAAATTAAAAATACAGATAGAACCGTAGGAACTATTGTTAGTAATGAAATTTCTAAATTATATGGAGCTAAAGGTCTTCCTAAAGATACATTAAAACTAAATTTCAAAGGAGCAGCTGGACAAAGTTTTGGTGCTTTTGGAGCTCATGGGCTAACACTAACAGTCAGTGGTAATACTAATGATTATTTTGGAAAAGGTCTTTCAGGATCCAAAATCATAGTAAAAGTTCCAAAAGAGGCTAGTTTTAAATCTGAAGAAAATGTAATAACTGGTAATGTGGCATTGTACGGGGCCACTGCTGGTGAGGCTTATATAAATGGGATAGCTGGAGAAAGATTCTGTGTTAGAAATTCTGGTGCGACTGCGGTAGTTGAGGGAGTAGGAGATCATGGCTGTGAATATATGACTGGAGGAACTGCAATTATTCTTGGAGATATTGGAAGAAATTTTGCAGCAGGAATGAGCGGAGGTGTAGCCTATATTTACAAATCAAAAAAGTATGATAAAAGAAATTTTAATCAAGAAATGATTGAATTTGAAAACCCTTCAAATCAAGACTTAGATTTAGTAAAAAAATTAATTGAAAATCATTTTACATATACATCAAGTAAGATAGCGGAAAGGTTTTTAAATAATTGGGAAAAAGAGTCTAAGAATATAATAAAAATTATGCCGACAGAGTATAAATTAGCACTAGAGAAAATGGCAAAAGAAAAAATTACAGAAATAATCAAATAGTTGCTATGGGTAAGTTAAAAGGTTTTATAGAATTTGAAAGAACTGAGGAAGGATTAGTTCCTGTAAAAAAGAGAGTTAAAAATTATAAAGAATTTACTTTAAAACCCTCAGATAAAAAATTAAAAGAACAAGGTGGAAGATGTATGGATTGTGGTGTTCCATTTTGCCATAGTGGATGTCCTTTAGGAAATTTAATTCCTGATTTTAATGATGCAGTTTACAATAATGAATGGGAAAAAGCTTTGTACATATTACATTCGACCAATAATTTTCCTGAATTCACCGGACGACTTTGTCCAGCCCCATGTGAAGCAGCGTGTGTTTTAGGAATTATTAATCCACCCGTTTCAATTGAAATGATTGAAAAGTATATAGTTGAAAGAGGTTTTGAAGAAGGTTGGATAAAAGCTAATCCTCCTTCAAATAGAACAGGAAAGAAAATCGCAGTTGTTGGATCTGGTCCAGCTGGTTTGGCAGCGGCACAACAATTAAATAAAGCTGGCCACTATGTTGATGTATATGAACGAGATTCTAAAATTGGTGGTTTATTGAGGTATGGTATCCCTGATTTTAAAATGGAAAAGAATATTATTGATCGGAGATTATCTATTCTTGAAGAAGAGGGAATTAATTTTTTTACTGACAAAGAAGTTGGAAAAAACTATTCTGTTGAAAATTTAAAAAAATATGATTCAATAGTACTTTGTGGTGGAGCAACAATTAAAAGAAACTTGCCAATAAAAGGATCGAATTTAGATGGTGTTAAACAAGCTATGGATTTTTTAAAACTTCAAAATGAAGTTGTAGACGGCTTAAATACAGCTTCTGAACCTTTAAACGCCAAAGATAAAAATGTAATAGTTATTGGAGGTGGTGATACTGGCTCGGATTGTATTGGAACCTCTAATCGTCAGGAAGCTAAATCTGTTACAAATTTTGAGATAATGTCAAAACCAAGTGAAAACAGAACAAATGAAAATCCTTGGCCCTATTGGCCATTCAAGCTAAAGACGACTTCATCACATGAAGAAGGCATTCATAGAGAATGGAGTATACTTACAAAAGAATTTATTGGTGATGAAAACGGAAAAGTAAAAAGTCTTAAAACTATTGAAGTTGAGTGGATTAAAAAAGAAGGAGAGAGACCACAATTAAAAGAAATTGAAGGATCAGAAAAATTATGGCCTTGTGATTTAGCATTACTTGCTTTAGGGTTTACAGGTCACGAACCTGATTTAATTGATAAACTAAATTTAGAAACTAATACCAGCAATCAGATAGTGACTAATATGTATCAAACTAGTGTTTCTAATATATTTTCAGCTGGAGATATGAGAAGAGGACAGTCTTTAATTGTTTGGGCAATTTCAGAGGGAAGGGAAGCAGCTTACCAAGTTGACAAATATCTAATGGGGCATTCTAAGTTAGAAACAAAAGAAAAAGGAGATTTACCTACTGTTAGTTAAATCTAATTGAAAAAATTCCAAACTAGTCCAAATCTTATTAAAAAATCTCTATAAGGATAAGATGGAGAAGAATAAAAATTATTTCCAGTTGTCGATGAGTTTATATGTTCTGCTTTAAAATACAATCTTGTTTGTTGGATTTTTGCATTCACAAAAATATCTATCATAGGAAATCCCCCAATTTGCTTTTCAGACTGAATGTGAAATGAACTAACTAAAGGATTATATTCATTAGCATAGAATTTTGAAAAATATTTAAAAGAGATTCCTGTTTGAAGGTACATTGCCTTTTTAAACACATTATTTGAATAATAAAAAGTATTTCTAGTTATAAAGTCAGGTAAATTTAAAACTTTTTTGTCCTGATTTACTGATTGATAAACAATTGAGTTATCTAAAGCAAATTTTCCAAATCGAATTTCTTTTTGCCATTTAAATTTTAAATATTTTAAAGTATTTAAATATTGATTGACATGAGGAATCAAATTAGTATCTCCTTCATTATTAATAGTATCATTATTTAATAATTCAAAATAGGTTAAATTATCTATCAAACG
>PADT01000046.1 GCA_002700465.1 Flavobacteriaceae bacterium
AAAAGGTCCGTGTGGAGCCATGTGTGAAAGATGAAGAAAGAAAGGTTTTTCTTTATTTTCTTTAATGTAATTAACAGCTTTTTTTGTGAAAACATCGGTTAAATATTCTGAATTTTTAGGATTACTGTTTGTGCCATTTTCCAAAGCGTAATAATTTGTCGCTTGCCAAGTAATAAAATCTGCAAAATCCCAAGTTTGTCTTGACTCAACAATATTTTCTTGATTCAAAGGAGCATAAAGAGATCCTGCGCCAGTAATTCCATAGTGATAGTCAAATCCATAATTTACAGGATTAAATTTTGGATGTGTGCCCATGTGCCATTTACCTATAACAGATGTTTGGTATCCCATTTTCTTTAAATAGTCACCTATTGTATTTACATAAGGGTCTAATCCTCTTTGGTTAACAGGAGTATCCTTTTCATACCACTCTTTAAAATTATTTTGATGTCCAAATCTTTTAAAATCTGCTTTTCTAACCCTTGGACTATAATTAAATAAATCAGGCAAAAATTCAAATCCATTTCTATGCTGATAGTTTCCTGTTAAAAATGCAGCTCTAGAGGGCGCACATACTGAAGCTGTTGCGTAAGCCTTAGTAAAATTGATTCCATTTTTAGCTATTTGGTCAATATTTGAAGTTTCGATTAATTTATTTCCATTAGCTGATATATCATTAAAACCTAAGTCGTCTGCCACAATTAAAATTACATTGGGTAGTTCATCATAGTTCTTTAATGTTGTGTCGGGGTATATAGCTGGTTTAGCGTCTGTAAAAACAAAAGAATTATAAAATGATATAAATAAATAAGCAATAATTAAAGTAATTCCAGAATAAAAAACTTTTGCTCTATTTTTTAAATACAACCAAATAATCTCAGCTATTATTAGTGTAGGAAATATGAATTTGATAGTTCTAATGAATTCATCCTCAAATAAACCAATTGGAGAATCAACACCAATTTCAAAATGATATAAATTAATTTCAATTAGCTGAATAATCCAAGCTAAAATAGACCCGATCAAAGTGATAAACAGTATTCTTTTTAGTTTTGAATTAAATTTATTTTCAGCTACTTTATTTAGGTAGTTTAGTATTGGAAAAATAAAAATTAAAAATAAAATTATTACTCTTAAAATTGATTCATCACTAAAAATTCTAGATAATGCAAAGAGAATATTATTTGAAGCTAGAATTCCTGTTATAATAAGCAGAAAAAAGTAAAAAAAATTCTTGTTAAAGCTATTATTTAATTTCTTTGTTTTTAAAATGAAATAAATTCCAATTAATCCTAAGATTAAGTGAAAATACCCCGGTGCGGGATTTTCAAACCCAAAATTTAAGTTGGACTGAATAACGGCAAAAGCAATTCCAATATTAAAAATTGAAAAAATAGTCAAGAAGGGAATGTGTAGTTTTTTTGAATTAAAAAATTTCCAAGAGTACAACGCAAAAAGTCCTATAGAAAATGCAGCTACCCCATACATTTTAGCGAAACCTATGGTTAGTGGATTAGCATTAATTAAATCGGGTATTTTATCAGCAGCAAAAAATAAAGCAAGACCTGCTAGAATTTCAACTATTGCTGTTAAAAGAAAAAAATTTCTCATTATTTTCTGTCTAATATAGAGAGTCCAAATAAAATAATCAAAAGTAGGGTAACATATGGAGCGTATGACACACCAGGTGTCATGTTGTTTGTATACAACTCTTGAACAACAATTTGATCTCTAATTAAAGGATAACCAAAAGTTCTAAACCCCCACTCAAACAGCCAAATCATATACATTAATGGAATTAATGATTTGTATCTAAAAATTACTAGCCAGCAAACCAAACAAAAAATCAGTTGAGCAAAACCCCACAAAGAAAAAAATCTATAAATTAATGGCATAGGGTCAGGTTCCCCTAAAATAGTAACAAAGCTTCCGATTTCATGAAACCCGTACTGTTCAAATAACATATGAATAATTGAACGCCAGGTCATTAGTATGGTAAATAAAACAAATCCCCAAAATGCTATCTTATGGCCTTTAAAGTCATTATCGGCACTTTTTGGAAGTACGTTTCTAAAATTAAAATTCATTGTTTGTTTCTTAAAATTTCCATCATTTTTTGAGGAGTTTCGTGTCCTGCATTTTGATTTTGTCCGGTTACAAATTTAAATTCTTCATCTACTACTGTCAAATTAGCCAATACATCTCTAAATGCTGTTTTGCTTTCAAATATAGCACCTGCTTTTATCAGCTCTTCTTCTGGATGCTGAGGAGTATAGAAAATTCCTAATTCTTTTATTTGTTTGTTTGTTACCCCTGTCATTCTTTTGTTTTTTATAATAAGATTTCCTAAAGAATCTTTAGCGTTTATAAAACCAAGAACTCCATGACATACTCCACCAATAATAGAATTTGAGTTATAATAAGCTTCACTAATTTTTTTACCAAGTGTTTCTGAATATCCTAAATCATAAGCAGCACCCCAACCACCAGCAACAAAAACTATATCGTAATTATCAATTTCAAGCTGATCAATTAAAATAGAATTTTTTACTTTTTCTTTTAGAATTTGGTCTTCAAGATACCTGTCGTCTGAGTTTGTTTTAACAGCGTAAAAAAACGATTCGGGATCAATCGGGATTTCACCTCCTTTAATACTTGCAATATCAACCTCAATCCCAGAATCTGTAAATTCATAATAAGGGACAGTAAGTTCGGACGCAAATACTCCAGTTAATTTTCCAGTTGTTTCGCCAGGTTTACTTAAAATACTGTGACTAGTAGATATTATGACTGCTTTTTTATCTAAGAAATTATATTTTTTACTATCATAATCAGGATGAACTCCTGCTTTATTTAATAGAGCGGGTAGCGAAATAAAAAATACGATAACCAATATTAAAACAGTTGCAATTATTTTAAAGATTTTTTTCTTCATTATATTTTATTTTTAACAATAAATTTATGCATTCTATCAGCCATAATTTCCCCAATGTCCTCTTGGATAAAATGGTTTGCTTCTTTGAACTGCTCATGATCTTGACCCTTAGCACCAGGTACCATTTTAATAAATCTGTTCTGAATTCTTGGTGTTCCTAGAAGCTTATCTTGTAACCCTATTAAAGATAAGAAAGGTTTTTTAAATTTTTTTAACCCATCAATTGCTTTTAAAGTTTGACCAGTAATCCCAGCATTCATTGAAGGCAGGGTTCTAGGACCGGCCATGTATATAAAAGATGGAAATGGAGCAGCATAGGCGTCAAGTATTTTTTGATCTTTTTTGAAGTCTTTAGACAAACTTAGTCCCATAATTTCTCTAATATGAACAAATGGAGTCGTAATACAATAAGTAACCCACACTTGAAAGATATCCATATTAAATCCATTATTATTTAACATATGATATGCCATTGCTTTTTTAAAACTTTTAATTTTAGTGTTAATTGTTAGCGGCTCTGGAATATATAATGGATTTGATTCTTCAGTAAAGTTTGGAAGTTCAGCATTAGCAGCAATTATACCAGAAAAAAGATTTGAATTTTCACCAGCAATTCTAAGCCCTATTAAACTTCCCCAATCTTGACAAAAAAGAGTAATTTTATTGAGTTTTAATTTTTTAATAAAAGATAAAACATTATTGCAATGAGTGTCGTAAATATGGTACTTAATTGAAATTGGTTTGTCTGATTTTCCCATACCCATTAAATCAGGCGCGATACACCTGTATCCTTTTGCAACTAGTTCGTGAATCATAGTTCGGTATAAATAGGACCAAACGGGTTGTCCATGAAGTAATAAAAGGATTTTTCCATCACTTGGACCCGCATCAATATAATGCATTTCAAGTCCGTTTATTTCACAATAATTTTCATTAAAATTATAATCAGGAAGATCTGAAAAACATTTTTCAGGTGTTTTCACATATTCAATTCCCTCTTTTGTTTTATAAATTTTAACGCTAGTGTCCCAAAAAACTGCTTTTGGAAGTGAAGCTATAGTTTTAATTTGCCTGTTCTTTATATTCGGGTCAATTTTAATTGGAGAACCCATAAGGCCGACAATAAATTTTTGAATTATAAATTTTAATTTCTTCATGAAAATTAGTATTTAAATACTAATTTAATAAAATAAATTAATTTATTGTAATATTTTTTTGAAGAGTTCTATACGATTCGATAGACTTTTTATCTTTTTTTTCAACTAAAATTCTAATGATCATAAATCCTTTCTTTACAGGTGATTTTATCACATTTTCTGATTTAGAATTCTTAAGAGTTAATGTAAGATCTAATTTATTTGTATCAAACTCTTGATCGTTTTTTACAAACCAGTTTATTGTATTTGGTTTGTAAAATGAGACAGACCAATACGTAGAGTCAGGCATATTCGCATTTATATTTAAATCTTTTTCACTTAAGTCATAAAAAATAGTAGAATATAAAAAATCTGGGTTTGGCATTACTACATTTCTAGATTGGTCACTTGGTATATCAAAATGTTTTATTTCATTATCCTTTATATTTTGATTTTTTTCAATTTTATAATGAAAAACAGCATAGACAATATTTGGAATGTAATGTATAGTTAAATTGTATGAACAAATGCTCATTATCAGTATTGTTCCTAAGTAAAAAAATATCTTTTTCATTTTTCTATTTTTTTAATTGTTGGCAACTCTAACGACTCTAAGTTTTTATAAACACTTTCATCTGGATTATAAACCCTTAGTGTAATATGAAACTTCGTTTCATTTCCTGAGGGCAACCAATTAATGTCTTTTTTAGTTGATGATACCATTATTGGTTTGTCTTTAGTAAGATTTTCTTTATTTATCGTGTAAATATTGGCATCATTTTTTACTAAGAAATAATCTTCACCGTATAGTGTGTAACTCCAATACCTTCCCTTTGGGGGGGTACCAATAATTTGATAATCAAAGTCTGATCTTAATGGGTTTCCATCATTATCCTTGCTTGATAAGAAATAAAGCGCTTCTTTCTCATCAAGAGCAAAAACTCCAATTCTTGAAATATAAGCTCTTTGGTAACTATCCTTTAAATCCATATTTGGATTAACTTTCCAGTTTCCATTTTTAATAGAAAATTCATTGTTTTGTGTTGACGAGTTAATCTTTTTAATAGCTGTATAACCCCCAATAATTATTGACAATAGAACTAATATTGGTATTATTATATTATTTTTCATCTTATTTGATAATAAATTTATCCCCGTCATTAGCTAAATATACATTTCCTTTAAATTTTTTAGTGTATTTGTTATATAATTTTTTAATTATAATATTATCTGGAGATGGAACTAAATGATTTAAAACAAGAGTTTTAACATTTACTTTATTAGCTAATCTTATAATTTCATCAGGGGGTGTATGATAATCTTGAATGTCCTTAACTATATGGGCATTTCTGTGCATATTTTTATTTTCTAAGACTTTAATAGTTTCATCTAAAAGAGAATTTAATATTACTTCATGAATTAACAAATCCGCATTTTTAGCCATTTCGAAAACTAGATCATTTTGTTTTGTATCTCCACTAATTACAATTTTTTTATTATTGTATTCAATAGCATAACCCACAGAAGGCTCTACTGGATAGTGATTGACTTTAAAAGCGGAAATTTTAATTCCACTTTTTTCATATATAACCTGCTTATTTTCTGTCTTAAATTCGTTTGATATTCCAAAGGCGTACTTTGTATTCATTATTTCTGAACCATGATGATCAACTCTATGCTTGTTTTCCAATTCTAAAAATGACTTATTGCTTTCTAATATATTATCTAAACCTTCGGGCCCATAAATATTTAAATTCTTATTTCTTCCCAATACCCAGGATCTATTAATTAAATAAGGAAGGTCTATATAGTGGTCAGAGTGATAATGAGTAATAAATACCCCATCTAGTTCGTTTAATGGGAGATTCATTTTTTCAGCTTGTTGAACTACACCATCTCCAACATCAAAAATGAAAAATTTATCTCTTACAAATATTGCGGTTCCCGAATTTACTCTTTCCGCATTAATTGGTGAGCCAGTTCCAATAGTAAATACAGTAATTTCATTTTTATTTAATGATAAATTGTTTTGATTTTGTTCAATATTATAATTGATTAAAATTTTAGAAATTTTTTCAGGATAAAAGTTGATAAATGAAATACAAAAAAATATCAATATTGATAAAAACAATAAAAGATATTTTATTAGTTTTTTCATTATTGAATTTTCATCATTTTTTTAGCCCAATTAACCAAGAATTTCATAGTTATTCTCTGAGAAAATCTTGACAGACGGTACATGAATTTAGCGTCTGGACCTATTACTAATCTGGTTTTCTTTTTTTGAATGGCTTGAATAATTTTATTTGCAGTTTCATCTGCAGTAGTTGGAAAATGAGTATCTAATTTTTTTAATTGAGTTTCAGTTAGGTTCTGACCCTCAATATTTCTAACAATATTTGTTTTAATTCCACCAGGATGAACACTAAGTACTACAACTCCAGTTTTATTACATAATTCTTCAGCTGCTAAGGCTTCACTAAATCCTCTGATACCAAATTTAGACACACTATAAGCAGATTGATAGGGTGATCCTAATAGTCCCCAAATACTTGAAATATTTACAACACTTGATTCTTTTTGTTTTCTTAGGTGCGGAACAAAAGCAAGAGTACCGTAAATCATTCCCCACATATTAACTCCAATTACTTTTTTGTAATCTTCAATTTTTGTCTCAAGAACAGAAAAGCTTCCTATGGTAATTCCAGCATTATTTATCACAATATCAACTTTACCAAAATGGTTAATTACATTTTTAGAAAATGTATCAAATTCTTCATTTTTAGAAACATCAAAAACTTCAGTGTAGATGTCATCTTCACAATTAATCAAACTTAATGTTTCATCTAATGACTGCTTATTGAAGTCATTTAGAGCTAATCTAGCTCCTTTATTATGCATTTTTAAAGTAAGAGATCGGCCTATTCCAGAACCAGCGCCAGTAATTACGACAACTTTATTTCTTAGATCTTTCATTAAAATTTAACTATTATAATCCTTAAAATCTTTGGAAGGATCAAAATCCATATTTGTTTTTAAAGAACTAAGTTCACTACGGGAATCCTTTGATTTCAAAATAGGGAACATTAATTGAACATACCAGGGTTCTTTCATTTTATTCCAAGCTCCAAATTTAGTTGGATATTTTCTGGTGATTTTTGCAGTTCCAAATAAAATATCCCAGAAAAAAAGGAGATTACCGTAATTTCCGTTTGGATTTGAAACTCCATCCTCAGAAGTTAATCCGTGATGGGCATAGTGAGTACTAGGTGTCGATATTGTTCTTTCAATGATCCAAGCTAGAGGGTGTAAAATTTTGTATTTGTATAAAAATCTATCCCATTTAGTTTCGCTGTGCGCTGCAATTATAACTGTCATTTTAATAGGCAAGTAATACAAATAAACCTCTGTCATTCCTAAAAAAATAAGAACAGCTGAAAACCACAAGCCAGGCATAAAGGCATAATACATAAATGCATTTCTATAAGTAACTAAAACTCCCATTTCTTCAACAACATGGTGTGGCCTGTGTAATTTCCACATAAAAGGATTTTCATGTGAAAACCTGTGCCAAAGATATTGAGTGAGATCATCAAGTATTAGAAATGCTAAAACATGCCATAGGAAATAAGCATTTATAAAATAATCTTCATAAATTAAAAACCAAGAATCCATTGTAAATAAAACTAGTGCAAGAATTGCTGGTTGAATTAGTGTTGGTAAGACAGTTAAACAGACTAACTCTATAGTAACATCATTTTTTGAACGTTTATCATGAAAATATAACCCTCCTAAAGCTTCTAAAGAACCTAAAATTAAAAGTACTATAACAGGAATTAATTTACTTATGCTTTCTTGATCCATCACCATAAAAATAGTAAATTAATGCTAACTACTTTTTAATTAACTTATATTGTGTAAAAAATTGAAAATTATGAAAATATTTATAATAGTTGTAGGGTTGTTAGAGTTATTAGTTGGTTCAGTTTTATTGATAAATCCAAGATTAATGGCTGCATATAAAAAAGCTAATAATGCTCTTTTGACTACTGCTAGAATGTATGGCGCTGCTGCCTGTAGTATTGGTGTTTTTGCAGTATATGTTTTTTCAAATTATGAAAATACAGTATTACATGAACCTTTTTTAATTGTATTTGCAGTGTTCCATTTTTTAGTTTCTGTTGCAATAATTACTTCATTCCTTTTAAAACAAACTAGAGACTTAAAAATTGCAATCCTCCATGGATTGTTTTTTATAATTACACTATATTTTTTAATTTAATAATTCTTTAAAAAGTTTTGAAAACTGTACTATCCAAGTATAAATTATTTTTAAAATCTAATAATAAATTAAATTTTGAATCCTATAAAGATTTACACAATTGGAGTGTTAATGAAATTGCAGATTTTTGGGACTCAATTGTTAAATTTTTTAAAATAGAGTTTGATAATCCTCCAAAAATAATTTACAAATTCGATAAAAATTTTATTAAAACTCTCTGGTTTACTGATTCAAAAATTAGTTATTCTAAGACTGTTTTCAAAAATGACAAAGAGAACACTCCTGCCATTAAGTATCAAGATGAAAATGGTAATTATATTGAAATTTCATGGAGATCATTGAAAATAAAGACTTTGGAGTTTCAAAAAATTTTAATTGAAAATAATGTTCAAATGGGGGACAGGGTAGCGGGTTATTGTTCAAATACACCAGATGTTGTGGCAGCTTTTTTAGCTGCAAATTCACTTGGAGCGATTTGGTCAACTTGCTCTCCTGATTTTGGTTATGACTCTGTTTACGATAGATTTAACCAGATTCAACCAAAATTTCTATTTTATCATTCTGAATACATCTATAATGGAAAAATATTTTCATTAGCTTCTAAAGCTCAAAAACTTAAAAATTCAATAAAATCAATTTCTTGTATTTTAGATTTAAATACAAAATCAACATTCTCTAACAGCTTAGAAAAAGTAAAATTAAATTTTAAATCAGTTGATTTTGATCACCCCATTTGGATTTTGTTTTCATCTGGAACCACTGGAAAACCCAAAGCAATTACGCATAGAACTGGCGGAATAATTCTTGAACATTTTAAAGCCTTATCAATTCATCAAAATGTATGTAGTTCTGATTCCTACTTTTGGTATTCAACCACAGGATGGATGATGTGGAATTACTCTTTGAGTAGTCTATTGTTAGGATCTTCTTTATGTATTTATAATGGATCACCCGTTTACCCTGATAATGGAGTAATTTGGAGATTTGCTGAAAAAGCAAAAATCAATCATTTTGGACATGGTGCAGTTTTTTTTCAAAATCTTATTAATGATGTTCCCAAAGACTTAGATTCTATTGATTTATCTAACTTAAAAAGTATAGGATCTACAGGTTCACCGCTTTTCAAAGAAACCAACATTGATTTAAATAAGCTTTTTCCAAATGTTCATATTATTTCTTTAAGTGGAGGAACTGATGTTTGTACAGCTTTTATAGGAGGTAATCCAGATATGAAAGTTATCCCTGGAGAAATTCAATGTAAGATGCTAGGTGCTTCGATTGAAGTTTGGAATGATAATGGAAAAAAAGTAAAAAATGAAATGGGAGAATTGGTTTTAACTAAGCCATTTATTTCAATGCCTGTATTTTTTTGGAATGATGATAATTTTGTAAAATACAGAAACAGTTATTTTTCAAAATTTAATCAAATTTGGAATCATGGAGATTGGGTTACTCAGACTGAAAATGATGGAATTATTGTTCACGGGCGTTCGGATTCAACCTTAAATAGATCCGGAGTTAGAATAGGTACTTCTGAGATATATAGTGCTATTAAAGATTTGAGCTGTATAGAAGATAGTTTAATAATCCATTTAGACGACATTAAAAAAGATAAATTAATTCTTTTTGTTAAATCCATTTCAGAAATTAATGTTGATGAACTAAAATCTATAATAAGACAAAGATGTTCACCCAGACATGTTCCTGATTTAATATATCAATGCCCTGATATTCCCTACACAATAAGCGGTAAAAAAGTTGAAGTACCAATCAAAAAAATATTAATGGGTAAAAACCTTAATAATATAATTAGTAAAGATTCGTTAAGAAATCCCTTATCCTTAGATTGGTTTGTAGAGTTTTATAAAAATTACTTATAAGTATCTAATAAATCCTTTTGTTCTTGGATGGATGAAATAAATTCTTTTTTAAGGGAATCTACTAGATCTTTAACGCTAGGGTCGTCCTCAATAGTAGTAACTCCCTGACCTGCAGACCAAATTGTTTTCCATGCTTTTGCTTCTGCTTTTGCTGCATCTAATTCATCACCAAAATTAATTTTTTTAGAATTTCCCCACATTTCTTCAGTGATACCCATAGATTCTAAGCTAGGTCGAAGAAAATTTGCATTCACACCAGAAACGGCTGCTGTGTAAACAATATCACCAGCTGTAGAATTGATAATCATTTCTTTATAATCGTCGTCGGCCTTACTTTCTTTGGTATTAATAAATCTAGTTCCCATATACGCTAGATCAGCACCCATTTGTTTAGCTGAAGCGATGTCTCTTCCGTTTGAAAGACATCCGGATAGTAAAATTGTTTTTTTGAAAAATTTCTTAACCTCAGCAATGAATGGTACTGGATGAAGTGTGCCTGCATGACCCCCAGCTCCAGCTGCTACTAATATTAGTCCATCAACTCCAGCTTCAGCAGCTTTCTCAGCATGTCTTTTTTTAATGACATCATGAAAGACTAAACCACCATATGAATGGACAGCATCAACCAATTGACTAACAGCTCCTAGAGAAGTTATTATAATAGGAACTTTATGTTTTACACATAACATTAAATCTGATTGAACTCTTGGATTTGTATTGTGAACAATTAAGTTAACACCATATGGCGCTGCTTTTTTTCCGGTTTCTTTTTCAAACTTATCCAATTCAGTTTTTATTTCAATCAACCACTCCTCAAAACCCTCGGAAGTTCTTTGATTTAAAGCCGGAAATGTTCCAACAATTCCATTTTTACAACATTCTATTACAAGTTCAGGTCCAGAAATCAGAAACATTGGTGCTGCAATAGCTGGAATACTTAATTCATTTATAAATTGTGGTTTACTCATTTTAAAATATATTTAGTATAAATATCCTATTATTTTTTGAAATATATGTATCCATCCTCAATTTTTTTAAATTTTAGTAAGAACATATCTTTAATGTAATTCTGATTTAATTTCCATGGATATTTTTTTCCTTGTTTAGGAAGAATTTTATGAGCTCTTTTTACATACCCAGAATTTAATCCAATACTAGACTCTGTTTCTAAATGATCATCATTTACTTTAGGAACAAAAGAGTTTAATTTATTTTTATCCATATGGTTTAAAATTCTACAAAAATATTCACACACTAAATCAATTTTTAAGGTCCATGAAGCATTTGTATAACCAAAAACAACAGTTGCATTGGGAATATCTTGCAACATCATGCCTTTATAGCTTACTAATTTTGATGGGTCTATTGTTTTATTATCAATTTTGATTTTAATTCCACCCATAAATTTTAACTTTAGTCCAGTTGCAGAAATCACAAGATCTGCTTTTAATTCTTTCCCTGACTCTAATAGAATCCCATTTTTGTTAAATGATTTTATATTCTCTGTAACCACTGTACATTTACCTTGATTAATTGATTCATAAAGGTCATTGTCAACCACTACACAAACTCTTTCATCCCATGGATCATATTTTGGATTAAAATGTTTTTCTACATCAAACTCTTTTGAAAGACTATTTTTTATTTCATTTTTAATAAATTTTTTCACCTCCTTTGGTCTTCCTTTTGAAATTCCATAAAAGTAAATTTGTCTTATAATATATTTCCATCTAGAGACGAAATGAGCAAATTTTGAAGGTGTAAAACGAAAAAGAAAATTTGTGAATTTGTCTTTTTTAGGAAGATTCATCAAATAAGTTGGAGATCTTTGAAGCATTGTGACGTGTTTTGCTTTTTCTGATAGTGAAGGAATTAGTGTAATAGCAGTAGCACCACTTCCAATAACTATTACATCCTTATTTAAATAATCAATATCATTGGTCCATTTTTGAGGATGGATGAACTTACCATGAAAATTTTCTAAACCTTTGAAATCTGGAGTATATCCATTGTCATAATCATAATAACCAGTGCATGACATCAAGAATTTACAACTGTACTCAATTTTACTATTGTTTTGTTTGTCAACTCCAAATACTGTCCATTCATTTTTTGATGAGTCCCAATTAATTTCATCAATCCAATGATTGTATTTTATGTGATTTTCCAAATCAAATTTTAAACTAGTATCGTTTAGATATTTTAAAATGGTTTTTCCATCAGAGATTGTGTTTTTATGGGTCCATGGACTGAACTTGTAGGCAAACGTATACATATCAGAATCGGATCTAATTCCTGGATACTTAAATAAATTCCATGTTCCACCTATTTTATTTCTACCCTCCAAAATTAGAAACGATTTTTTAGGACAATTTCGTTTTAAATGACATGCTGCTCCAATTCCTGAAATTCCAGCTCCAATTATTATTACATCAATTAATTCATTTTTCATAAAAGATATTCAACTATAACACACTTTTAAATTTAAGTTTAAAATTTTTATAAAAAAAAAGAGCAATATTTCTATTGCTCTTTTTTAAAATTTATTTTTGTTTAGAAGTCACGTTTTAATGAGAACATAACTTGTCTTCCAAGTGTTGGCAGATTAGGAAGGAAGCTGTAAGCTTCATCCATCAAGTTCACAATATTCATACTAACTTTAGTTTTAGCATTTATATCATAACCCAGGTTAGCATCAACAATGTTTCTACTTTCAACAGTACCAGAGTAAAAGTTACCCATACTTGCTTCAAAACCACCATCGTATTTATATCCAACTCCAACATTCCATTTTCTTCCGTTATCATATGCAAATCCAGCTTTAACTCTGTGTTTAGAGTGATTTAAATGCCATGATCCTACTTCAGTTAATGACCCTAAATCATCCTTTTCAAAAACAGTCTGACTAACTGTTGAATAATTTCCGTATAAAGTTAAATTATCAGTTGCTCTCCATTTTAATCCACCTTCAAATCCCCAGTAATTAACTTTTCCATAGTTTTTGTATCCAAGCATTACGTTAGTTTCTCCATTATCAGGAGCTTGATCAGTTTGTACAGTTCCAATTGCACCCATTGCAGCTAAACCATTACCAACTGCAGCATATGTGTTTGAAAGAAGTGTTGCATAATAAGGACCGTAAACTGGACCGTAAACCGGAGTAAATGCAGATGTAAATAATGCATTTACCGCATTACCTAAATCAGCTCCTAAGTTTGGTAGAGCTACTAATGGACTTAATTGTTCTATAGCAACGAAGTTTTCTTTTGTAGAATTATAAATATTAATACTTAATGTTGTTTTATCAGTAAGCATTCCTTTATACCCAAGCTCATAGTGTGTTTCTTTTCCTAGTTTAGCTTTGTTTCCATCTTCAAGAGGTCCAAACGGGTTTCCGTCTAGATCAAGCATAGCACCCTGTGAAAAGGCTCCAAGACCTGCAATTCCAGCAAGTGTATTTTGAGAAGTTATAAAAGGAATAAATGCTTGAAGCGGTGTACCTGCTAAAAGTGGAGCTACTGTAGCAGTTGCAACTGCATATGCCGTAGCTACAGGCATTCCGATTCCTTCATTAACTGGTAGTCCTGGAACAAACCAAGATGTTGAGGGGTTAGTAAAGGTTTGTGCTTCCTTATTTCCATAAATCCAAACGTTAATACCAGGTCCTAATCTTGAAACGGCTAAATCAACAAACATATTTAAAGCACTAGGTGCTATAAATGCCTTGTTGAATGTTAACCTAAAACTTTCTCTATTATTTGGTTTGAAAACAAGTGCTGCTCTTGGTGCAAAAGAAGATTCTCCAACCTGTGGGTATTTGTCGTATCTACCAGCAAGTTGTAGATTAAACTTTTCAGAAAGTTTTGTTTTTGCAGAAAAATAAGCTCCATAAACATTGTAACTATCTTTGTCTTCATATCTTCCAAAAGTACCAGTGTCAGTATCAAATTTTGAACTTTTATTTTCGACTCCAATTGATAAACCAGTATTAATAGCATCAAGAGCTATTTCGTATTGTAATTGAAATTGAGATTGTTTGCTTTCAACTCCAGAAGTTACACCTGTTCTGTAATTGAATCCACGGTATTTATCTTCTGTAGGATTAGAAGTGTCTGTATAATTGTATTGCATAAATAAATTTCCAGACTGAACTCTAGTTTGTATAAAGGCAGTTCTTTGTTGAGCTCTAGTTTCGCCAGTAGAACTGATAAAAATATTTGCTGCAACTTCATTTATTCCTGCTACTGTTGTTATTGAAAGGTTATTTGAAGGTCTGAAATAAACAGTTGCATCAGCTCCTCTTTGGGAATTTCTTTCTTGAAATCCATCAATAGTTTTTACAACTCTTCCTGTTCTTGCATCTTTTATTTCATTTACAAATGTTGATTTTGCAGATTCAGCTAAATCAAAATCTTCATTTTCTCCATATTTTAAATTGAATTTATAACCAAAAGTCTTTTCATCATTACTAACAGCATGTCTGAAATCCATTTTAAACATGTTCATATCAAAGCTTCCTCCTTTTTCAAATCCACCCGCTTGAAGATTAATACTTGTTCCCGGATGCTTAAAAGGGTCTTTACTTAGGTAATGAACCACACCAGCTCCAACACCAGGACCGTAAAGTGCAGATGCAGGACCTAATACAACTTCAACTCTTTCTATATCAAGATTACTTAAATTACTTACATCAGCATCAAAGAAGTTTATTCCATTGACATTAAGACCTCTGTAATCTAACATTACAAGAGTAGAGGTAGTAAATAAATCTACATTATCTCTCAATGCTACACCAGTTCTGTTAGCACCGTGCTTATCAATTTGAACACCTAGCATATCGTCTAAAAGTACAATTGAATTGAAAGCAGATTTGTTTTCGATTTCTTTTGCTCCTAAAATTTGAATTGATGAGGCTGCATTAATAGCTTTTTCCGCTTTTCTGGAACCAGAAATAACTACCTCGTCTAAAGCTTCACCGGTTGATAATGATAATGAAATAACTTGGCTTTCAGAACTCACTTGTATTGTTTGTCCTTCAAAACCTAAAGAGCTTATTTCTAAAGTCCAAGGAAAGTCCAAGTCAGATGAGATAGAAAAATTACCGTCATCATCAGAAATTACACCAGTTGTTGTTCCTTGAATAATTACATTGACACCATAAAGATCTTCAACTCCGTCAGTAATTTTTCCTTTTACAGTTTTAGATTGAGCGTTTACCATCATAAAGCTGGCAAGCATAAAAACTAAACTTGATAAATAAAATTTGAATTTCATAATTGTTTTGTTTTGTTGTTATTAATTTGATTAATATCTGTTACGTATATTACGAATAATGTAATATGTGTGGCAAAATAATACTATTTATTCGATTTTTAAAATTTTTATTAAAATCATGTCCCATTCCTTTAATTATTACTAACCTAGATCCATGTATCAAAGAAGCTAGTTTTTTTGAGTGACTTGCTTTTACAAGAGGATCGTCTGATCCGTGAATTAATAGAGTAGGGACCTTAATAGTTTTTAGTTTTCTATAACGTGAACCTGAGTTTTTTATTGCTCTTCTATGTTGATCAAAAGCTCTCTTATTAAAACCGTTTCTAAATTTAATTTCATATAAAGTTTTTTGAATTTGTTTTTCATAATTAAAAACGTAATTATCATTTCCAGAAAAAAGGTGGTCAAGTTTGAAATGAAATTTTAATACTTTATCAATGTTTCTTTCTTTATTTCTATAAGAAAAAATTAGTTTTTTTAACTGATTTAATCTTTTTGAATCTGGTTTCTCAGCTTCTGGATCTAAAAGAAAACCAGTGGACATTAAGTTTGTCATGGTTAAGATTTTCTCAGGATGATTTATTGCCAATATTTGTGCTATCATTCCGCCTGTAGAGTAACCAATTACATGAAACTTTTTAATCATTAGGTGATTAGTAACAGCCAATGCATCTCTCGCCATTTCTTCAAGATTATAAGAATTTGATTTTGACCAATCTTTAATCCAGTCGGATTCGCCTAAACCTCTATTGTCAAATCTAATAACTCTAAATCCGTTTTTAAGAATAGTTCTGATCATTTGATCAGGCCATTGAATCATAGTCTCAGCTGCTCCATTGATCAGTAAAATTGTTGCTTTTGGATTTTCTGAAAAACTTAGGTCTTCATAAAATATTTTTACATCAATATTTTTTGCATAACCAGTTTTACCCTCGATAAAAACAGGAATCTGTTTTGACTTTGTTATAGAAATTAATTTATCAATATATGAATCATTTAATTCATCTTTTAACAAATTATTAAAATAAAAACCTAGTATGAAACTGGAAACAATTAAAATAAAAATTATCATTTGTTCTATTCCCAAATAACGTCTTCTTTGTTTTTCAACCAATTGTTGTATTGGTCAGAGAATTTTTCATCAATTTTTGATCTTTTTATCTTTAAAGTAGGAGTGGTCATGCCATTTTCTGGGAGCCAGTCTTCTTGAACAAAAATAACTTTGGACATTTTTTTGTAGTTGTCTAGATTACTGTTCACTTTTTCTAAAATATTAGAAATTTTAGAATTTGTAACTTCTTTATTGTTTTTTGCAATTTCAGTAGGTACAACCAAAAGAAGAGGTTGATCGCAATTTAGACCAACTACACATACTTGAGAAAATTCTGAAACATTACCAAAATAAGCTTCTAAAACTCCAGGCTCAATGTATTTTCCTTTGGAGGTTTTAAACATGTCCTTAATTCTCCCAGTTATGTATAAAAATCCATCATCATCAATATGACCTTTATCTCCAGTATGTAACCATCCATCTTTTAAAGTTTCATTAGTTACTTCTTCATTTTTATAATAGCAACTCAATATAAAAGGCCCTTTCATCAAAATTTCACCTTGATCACTTATTTTTAAGTCAACCCCAGGTGTAGGTCTTCCAACAGATCCTCTTCCAAGAGGTTGGTAAGGATCTAAGTTTGTACACGTAGCACAATTTTCAGTCATTCCATAACCGTTTGTAATGAAAATCCCGATACTTCTATACCAGTCTAATAATTCCAGAGGCATTGCTGCAGCTCCGGTAACTAAAGCTTTTGCTTTGGACATTCCAAGTGCATTCTTTAATTTTCTTTTTATCAACCAAGAAACAATAGGGATTTTTAATAGTTTGTCAAGCTTTGCTTGAGGCATTTTCATTAATATTTTTTCTTGAAATTTCATATAAATCCTTGGAACTCCTTGAAAAGCTGTAGGTTGAGTGTCATTTAGATTTTGAGCAAATGTTTCTAATGATTCGACAAATGAAATGGTTCCTCCGTATCTAAAAGCAACATGTTCAATAACAACTCTCTCAAAAATATGATTTAGTGGCATATAGGAAATGAAACTATTATTACCTTTTAAATCAACTTTTAAAGGGTTTCCATCTTCAGTTATTCTTTTTGTATTGAAAAGGGTTTCATAAGTTAATACAACTCCTTTAGGATCACCCGTTGTTCCGGATGTAAAAATTACAGTCCATATGTCTTTAAGGTTAGGTCTAAAATCCTCAGTTTGTGCATCAAATTTATTAATAAATTCATGCCACTGATGACCAACTTCTACTTTTGAATGATCTTTATATTGAGGGAAAGCTATAATAGGCATTTCTAAATCAACACCTTTTTTCATTTCTTCCCAATTTTCTAACTTTCCAACAAACAAAGCTTTAACATCACCAAAGGTTAAAAGATTTTTAATTTCTTTAGAATTAAGAGTTGGGAAAAATGGTACTGAAATATATCCTGCCATTGAAATTGCTAGATCTGCAATAATCCACTCTCTACAGTTTTTTGAAACTAGTCCAATATGACTGTCTTTTTCTAATCCTAAACTTTTCAAACCAGTCGATAATTTTCTTGCCATTAATCCAACTTCACTCCAAGTGTAAGTTTCCCATAGGTTCCCAAATGGTTGTTTTAAAAAAGGCTTATCCGCTAATTCTTTTTCCCATTTATAAAAAGGAAAATCAAATAATTCATTGTTCATGTTATTTTTGTTTTGTTGTAATAATTTATTGAAAATAAGGTTTTTTTGTTAAAACCCATTTATATTTAAATTTTAAACTAAATAATCAGCTTCATTATAAAAACTATTTTATTTTTTTTCTTATTTCTAAGTATCTCTGTTTATTAATTGGATATTTTAAAATAAAAAAAATGGATAAAAAATAAATTATCATTAAAAGTGGACCACCAATTAAACCAAGTTTTGATATAATTTCACTTGGAATATTTTCAATTTCCGTCTGAGTAGGAAATGAAATTAATTTTAATAATATGCCCGCAAAGAAATAACCTAAACCAACTGTTAATTTATAAGCAAACGACATAGTTGAAAAAAATAAACCTTCATGTCTTTGATTTGTTATCGATTCGTATTCGTCAACTACATCTGCCATCATGGAATTTACTAAACTCATAGATGTCCATAAAAAGATATAAGCAATTGTAGTAAATAAAAAATAGGTTACTATTAAAAACGGAGTTCCATTCTCAGGAAATAATCCAAGTATTCTAAGATTAAATGGGCTAGACATAAATAAGCCAAAAAGAAATGTACTTATAATAACTCCAGTTTTTTTATCAAATTTTTCGCCAATTTTAGGTGCGGCAAACAAAGAAATTACACCTCCAATTGCACCAGAAAAAATGATTATTGCTATTTCATTCTGGTTTAGTTCAAAAAAGAATGAAAGAAAATAAGTTATTAAAGAATTTCCAATTCCTAATGCAATATATATCATCATTGTAAATAGAACTAAAGATTTAAAAGACTTCATTTTAGAAGCTGTTATAATGTTTTTGAATAATGATTTTAAGGACTCTTTTTTGTGCATTTTGGGAAGCTCAGGAATTGTATGTTTTGTTCCATAAACACTAAGTAAAATGGTTGATATCATAATTAATGCACAAAACATTGCAAATTTTGGATAAGCATCAATGTTTAATAATCCTGTTGACATTCCATTTTCGGGAACAAAAAAATAAATTAACCCAAAAAATGAAACAAATGGAGAAATTAAAGTTGCAAACATTATTCTGTAACTTGTTATAACCGTTCTTTCATCATAGTCTGAACTTAATTCAGCACCTAGTGACATTCCAGGAACTAAAAAAAGAGATAAAAAAAATCTAATTAAAATTGAAAAAAAAGTCATCCACAGAAACAATTCAAATTGACCTAAGTCATCAAATGGTTTAAAAAGAAGATAAGTTGAAACTCCAAGAGGAATGGCTGATATTGCCATAAATGGATGTCTTCTACCATATTTTTTTGATTTATAATTATCCGAAATTGTTCCAATTATTGGATCAGAAACAGCATCAAATAAAAGAGCAATTAGTGTGGCAGTTCCAGTGTATATTTGATCCAGACCAAGAATTTGACTAAAGTAAAAAAAAACAAAAACAGCATACAAAATATCTTTAATTCCAACAGAAATAAAGCCCATTCCGTAAAAAAACTTTGTTTTAGAATCTACCCTCATGAATTGTAAATATATGTTTAAGATACAAGTAAATGAAAATTTTTTTCAGATCGCTAAAATTTGTTTTCATATACATAAACTAATGGGAAACATATTTTTCATTAATTTTACATTTAAACAACTTTACATAAATATCTAAATAAAATGATTGTTAAATGAAAGTTAGAAAACCAACTGTGGATGTATTGAGTTCTGGTTTCATTGAAAACGAAATTTCAATGAAGAAATTATTGAGTGAACTAAATTCTTATTATAAGTTGTCAAAACAAGAAGGAAGTGCAGCTCAAATTAAAAGAACCAGAGCTAGAAAAAAATTACTTGCAAGAGAAAAAATAGATTTATTACTTGATAAGAAAAAACCTCATATAGAATTAATGCCTCTTGCTGGTTTAAAACATGAAAATGGTTTTGGTGCTGGAGGAACAACCGTTGTTGTATTAGGTTATGTTTCAAATGTTCTTTGTTTAATTAATGCCAATGTGTCAACTAGAAAAGCTGGTGCAGTTGATTATGCTACAAGTTTAAAAAACTTAAGATTATCTCAGATAGCTAAAGAAAACAAACTATTAACTATCAATTTAGTTGAAAGCGGGGGAGCCAATCTTCCTGATCAAGACAGAGTTTTTAATAATTACGGTAAGTTTTTCTTTGAAATGTCTAAAAGATCAAAAGAGGGAATACCAACAATTTCTGTTGTTTTTGGTAATGCAACTGCTGGCGGGGCTTATGTTCCCGGAATGTCTGATTATTCAATTTTTCAAAAGAACACGGCTAAAGTATTTTTAGCTGGTCCTCCGCTTGTTAAAATGGCAACAAATGAAGATGCTAACGATGAAGAATTAGGAGGAGCTCAAATGCACAGTAGTATTTCTGGCGTTTCAGATTTTTTGGCTAAAAATGAAAAGGATGCAATTGAAATAACAAAAAAATTAATTAAAAACATCAAGAAACCAACTCAAAATAAATTTGAAAACGATTCAATTGCGCCAAAATTTGATAAAAAAGAGATTTTGGGAATTATTCCATCACATTTAAAAAAACCTTTTGATATAAGAGATCTTGTTAAAAGATTTGTAGATGGATCTGAATTTATTGAATTCAAAGAAAATTATGGTATTACAATGTTTTGTTGTTGGACTAAAATAAATGGTTATCCTGTTGGGATTATTGCAAATAATGGAGTGATTTTTCTTGAGTCTGCAAGAAAAGCGACACATTTTATACAATTGGCTAATAAATCAAATATCCCCTTATTATTTATACACAATACAACCGGTTTTATGGTTGGAAAAAAGTATGAACAAAATGGTATGATTAACGTCGGTTCCCAATTGATACATGCTGTTTCGGGAAGTACAGTTCCACATATTAGTCTTCAGGTTGGAAATTCTTATGGTGCAGGAAATTATGCTATGTGTGGTAGATCTTTTGAACCTAGATTTCTATTTTCTTATCCCAATGCAAAATCTGGTGTTATGGGTGCGGATCAGTTATCAGGAGTAATGGAAATTATTAAAAGAAATTCAGCGTCTTCATTAAATAAAGTAATAGATGAAGAGAAGCTTAAAATAGAAAAGAGAAAACTAGCTGAACAGGCTGATCAGAAAGCAAGTGTTTGGCACACTACTTCTGAGGTTTGGGACGATGGAGTTATTGATCCAACTGATACTAGAAAATATTTATCCTTGGCTTTGGCTACTGTTTACAGTAATGAAGTAAAGGGATCTAGTTCATTCGGCGTATTTAGAATGTAAATATTTATTATGAAATATTTTAATGAAAATGATGTTAAAAATATAAAGTCATACAACTTTGATTTTATAGAATTTGAAGAGTCAAATTATGTTTTTACTTTAACATTAGATCGTCCTAAAAAGAAAAATGCTCTAAATCCTCAGATGATTAATGAAATAGCATTTGCCTTTCAATATGTTTCTACCAAAGATAGTATTAGAGCTCTATTATTAAAATCAAATGGAAATATTTTTTGTTCAGGGTTAGATCTTAAAGCTATTAATGGTGAAATTGAAAAAAATAATTCAACCGTCCCAAAAGCAAACTCAAAAATATTAATAGGAGAACTATTTAATAAGTTATATAAACCAAAAATTTGTCAGTTGGAAGGTGATGTTTATGCTGGTGGGTTTTTATTAATTGCTGGTTGTAATTATGTTGTTTCAATAGATGGTCTAAAATTAGGTCTTCCTGAGACTAAAAGAGGAATCTTTCCAATGCAAGTTATGGAATCTCTTTCTAAAATTATTTCTTCAAGAAATGTAATTGATTGGTGTATTAGAGGTTATAACTTGGATGTTAAAACTGCCTATTCATGGGGGTTGATTTCTAAAATAGTAGATCAATTTAAAATTGAATCATTTGTTTCAAATTGGTTAAATGAAGTTGTAAGTAATTCTCCGATTGCAATTCAATACGGTTTAGAAGCTTTTGATAAGATAAATTCAAGCGAATCAAATCATAAATACCTTTTAGAAATGTTAGAATTGGTTTTAAAATCTGACGATGCAATTGAAGGAATTGCTGCTTTTAAAGAAAAAAGAAATCCTAACTGGAAATAATAATTTTATCTTTGAGTTTATTATGCTTGCATAGTATTTTTTTATATTTTAGTATTTTAATACTAATTCACATATTATATTAACTAATAAAACTCAAAATAATGTTAAAAAATAAAGTTGTTAAATTGTCATCTCGACCATCAGGTTTTCCTTCTGAAGACACGTGGGTTCATGAAACCAAAGATGTCAGACAAATAAATGATGGAGAAATTCTTCTAAAAAATTTATATGTTTCTTTTGATCCAGCAATGAGAGGATGGTTAAATGAAACTAGATCTTATATTCCACCAGTTCAAATTGGTGAAGTCATGAGAGCTGGAACTATTGGAGAAGTTGTTGAATCAAAAAACCCAAATTTTAATAAAGGTGATATTCTTTCAGGATGGGGTGGAGTTCAAGAATATTCAATTTCTAATGGAAAGGGGTACTTTAAGGTGCCAAGCACTGAAATTCCGTTACCAACTTTTATTGGAACTTTAGGAATGCCAGGAATGACTGCATATTTTGGTATTCTTGAAGTTGGTAAAATAAAAAAAGGTGATACCGTATTAGTATCAGCCGCTGCAGGTGCTGTTGGAAGTATAGTAGGGCAAATTGCAAAAATTAAAGGATGTAAAGTTGTTGGTATTGCTGGTGGTAAGGAAAAATGTGATTATGTCATTAACGAACTTGGTTTCGATGGTTGTGTTGACTATAAAAATGAAAGTATTAAAAGAGGAATTAAAAGAGAGTGTCCTGATGGAATTGACGTTTATTTTGATAATGTTGGGGGTGAGATTTTAGATGCTGCTCTTGTTTTTTTAAGAATGGGAGCTAGAATTGTAGTTTGTGGAGCTATTTCACAATACAACGAAATGTCAGCCAAAGGCCCAGATAATTATTTGTCTTTACTTGTAAATAGGGCTTCCATGAAAGGAATGGTTGTTTTTGATTATGCTAAAAATTACCCAATTGCAACCAAAGAAATGACTCAATGGATTTTGGATGGCACTTTAAAATCAAAAGAAGATATTTATGAAGGAATTGAAAACTTTTATGAGGTTTTTAAAAAATTATTTAATGGAGAAAAAAAAGGTAAATTAATTTTAAAAATATAATTATGAGAGATGCA
>PADT01000047.1 GCA_002700465.1 Flavobacteriaceae bacterium
ATAAATCTATAAATGATAAATACACAATAAATGATTTTCAAATTGAAGCATTGGACATAATAAATCATGAATTAAAATTCAATGATTATATAATCATGGTTGGCGGTTCAGGAATGTATATGGATTCTGTAACTAATGGAATGGATACATTTCCAAATATTAGCTCAAAAATTTCTGAAACAATTAACTCAAACTTTAAACTATTTGGAATTAAATATTTACAAGATAAATTAAATGAATTAGATCCTGAATATTTTTCAAAGGTAGATGTTAATAACCATAGAAGATTGATCAGAGCCATTGAGGTATCGATGAGTTCAAACAAACCTTATTCATCCTATCTTGGAAATAAAAAAGTTAATCACGGTTTTCAAACAATAAATACTGCCATTAAAAGTGACCGTGACACCCTTTATAATAGAATTAACAGTAGAGTTGATAAAATGATGAATAATGGTCTTTTAAGTGAGGTTAAAGGTTTATTAGAGTATAAAAATTTACGTAGCTTAAATACTGTTGGTTATAAAGAGTTATTTCTTTTCCTGGAAAATAAAATTTCCTTAGAATTTGCAATTAATGAAATTAAAAAAAATTCGAGAAGATATGCTAAAAAACAAATGACTTGGTTAAGAAAAAAAGAGGATGTTATATGGATTGAAAATAATATAAATATCGATTATTTTTTAAAAATCATAAATTAAAATAATTTAAAATATTAGTTTCAATTCTTTTATTTATTTGATTTACTTTTTCTTTTACAAATTCTAAACCAGTTATTTTTTCATATAACTCAATATATCTTTCAGAAACTCCATTTATGTATTCGTTTGACATTTCTGGAATCGTTTGATTTTCTTTTCCTTGAAAATCTTTAGAAATCAACCACTGTCTTACAAATTCTTTTGATAGTTGTTTTTGTGGAAGTTTAGATTTTTGTAAATCTAAATAACTGTCTAAATAAAAATATCTTGAAGAATCAGGTGTGTGAATTTCATCGATTAAAATGATTTGACCGTTTTTGTTTCTTCCAAACTCATATTTTGTATCAACAAGAATTAACCCTTGCTTTTCTGCTATTTTAGAACCCTCTTCAAACAATTTCAATGAATAATCTTCAAGTTTTAAATAATCTTCTTCACTTACAATATTTTTTAAAATTATTTCTTCTCTTGAAATATCTTCATCATGAGAACCATTTTCTGCTTTTGTGGTAGGTGTTATAATTGGATTATTAAATTTATCGTTTTCAATTAATCCTTCGGGCATATCAACTCCACAAATTTTTCTTTTACCTGATTTATAAAGTCTTGCAGCATGCCCTGATAAATATCCTCTAACAACCATTTCAACTTTAAAAGGTTCGCATGCTTGACCAACAGAAACATTTGGATCAGGAGAAGTAATAAGCCAATTTGGTACTATATGTGATGTGGCATCAAGCATTTGACAAGCAATTTGATTTAAAATTTGACCTTTATAAGGAATTCCTTTAGGAAGAACAACATCAAAAGCAGATAATCTATCTGTTGAAATCATTACTAAAACATCATTCTTAAATTTATAAACTTCTCTAACTTTTCCAGAATACTTAGAAACTTGGTCAGGAAAATTAAAATTTGTTTGAGTTAATGTGTTCATATTTATTAATTTGAGTGTTCAGTATTTTTATAAGCTTCTATAATTTTTTTAACAACTTGGTGTCTAATAACATCGGAATCATCAAGATATATCATTTTTATACCTTCAATGTTTTTTAATACTAAATTAGCTTCTTTCAAACCAGACATTACTCTTCTTGGTAAATCAATTTGACCTGGATCACCATTAATCATAAACTTAGCATTTACACCCATTCTTGTCAAAAACATTTTCATTTGATTATGAGTAGTATTTTGACCCTCGTCAAGAATAACAAAAGCATTATCAAGGGTCCTTCCTCTCATATATGCAAGTGGTGCAATTTCTATAACTCCTCTTTTTAAGTAATCGTTAAGTTTATCTGTGTCTATCATTTCTTTTAGAGCATCATACAAAGGCTGCATATAGGGATCTAATTTCTCTTTCATGTCACCAGGTAAAAAACCAAGGCTCTCCCCTGCTTCAACCGCTGGTCTAGTTAAAATAATTTTTTTTACAATTTTATCTTTTAAAGCTTTTACAGCAACTGCAATTCCAGTATAGGTTTTTCCTGTTCCAGCCGGTCCAATTGCAAAAACCATATCATTATTTATAAATGCATCAACAATTTTTATTTGGTTGACTGTATGTGCTTTAATTTTTTTCTTTCCAACCCCGTGTAATATTAGCTTTCCTCTTAATGAACTAATTAGTTTTTCACCTTTACCAGACATTATTGAATTGATGGTTTTGTCATTAATACTGTCGTTATTATTCATTATCATAATCAATGAATCTAGACGTATTCTTAATTGAATTATTAAGGCCTCTTCTCCGTTGGCGACAATTCTATCTCCTTTTATAATAATTTTAACTGAGGGAAAATTATTTTTAATAATTTTTACAACATCAAAGTTTTTTTTATCAAAAAACTCAACAGGATGAATGTCTTTTATAAAATATTCTAGTTTTTTCAAATTACTTATGTTTTTATTAAAGGCATATTGTAAATTTATATAAATTTTAGCCTTAAATATTATTTTATTTTCATTAAATGAGTGTAATAACTTTAACAACAGATTTTGGAATTAAAGATCATTATGTTGGTTCTATAAAAGGCGCTTTATTCAATGAGTTACAAAATGTAAACATTGTTGATGTATCACACAACATATCTCCATTTAATATAGTAGAGGCAGCTTACATCATTGAAAACAGTTATAAGAATTTTCCAGATGGTTCAATTCATATTATTGGAGTTGATTCTGAAAAAACTGTAGAACAAAGTCATTTAGTAATAAAATTAGATAATCATTTTTTTATATGTGCTAATAATGGAATTATGTCTTTACTTGCTTCAAAAATAAATCCTGAAAAAATTATTGAAATTAACATTCATAACGATAAGATTACAACATTTTCAGTGATTGATGTTTTTGTTAAAATTGCAGCACATATATACAGAGGAGGCTCAATTGATCTAGTTGGAAATCAAATCTATGAATTGAAAGAATTATATAATTTAAACCCTATTTTAAATGAAAAATCTAACGAAATTTCAGGAAATGTAATTTATGTTGACAACTACGATAATGTAGTTACAAATATTTCTAAGAAAATCTTTACAGAATTTGGTAAATCTAGACCTTTCGAGATTAATGCTAGAAATTATATTTTTAAAGAAATAGTTGGATCATATGGGAGTGCCATAAGATTCGATATTAAAAAAGAAAATAGGAAAGAAATTGGAAAGAAAATAGCACTTTTTAATAAATCAAATTACCTAGAACTATCTATATACAAAAGCAATCCTCAAACTTTCGGAGGTGCGGCTAGCTTATTTGGATTAAATTACAGAGACGTAATAACTATAAAATTTAATTAACCAGTGTTAATAAATATGTTTTATTTTAACGATAGTTTCTAATATATTTAATGAATATTAATATACTTTATGAAATTTATTGCATCAAGCTCATTATTACTAAAAAACATTCAGGTTTTAGGTGGTATTTTAAATACTAATAACACACTACCAATTTTAGATTATTTTTTATTCGATATTTCTCAATCTGTTCTAAAAATAACAGCGTCAGATTTAGAAACAACTTTAAGTGCTGAAATAAAAATTGAATCTGAAGACAATGGTTCAATAGCTGTTCCCGCAAAGTTGTTAATAGATACTTTGAAAACATTTCCTGAACAACCACTTACATTTAATGTATTAGAAAACAATACTATAGAGATAAGTTCAAATCATGGAAAATACGCTCTCGCTTATGCAAAAGGAGAAGAATTCCCTAAAACGTTACCAATTACAGACCCTAATAACTCTTCAATATCCTCTAAAGTTTTATTTGAAGCTATTAACACAACTATATTTGCTTCTGGAAATGATGATTTAAGACCTGTCATGAGTGGTGTATTTTTTCAGTTTTCCAGTCAAAATTCAACTTTTGTAGCTACAGATGCACATAAATTAGTAAGATATGTAAGAACTGATTATAAGTCTGACAAACTAGTAGAATTTATAATGCCAAAAAAACCTTTAAATATTTTAAAAGGCATTTTAGCCACAAATGAAATAGAGGTAAAAATTGAATTTAACGAGAGTAACGCAAAATTCACTTTCTCAAATCTGTCCTTAACTTGCAGATTAATTGATGGTAAATATCCAAATTATGAAGCTGTAATTCCAAAAGAAAATCCAAATATTTTAACTATTGACAGATCGTTGTTTTTAAATTCTACTAAAAGAGTAAGTATTTTTTCTAACAAAACAACACATCAAGTAAGGCTAAAAATAACTGGAAATGAACTTATTATCTCTGCAGAAGATTTAGACTATAGTAACAAGGCTGAGGAAAGATTAATTTGTAATTACAACGGTGATGATATGCAAATAGGTTTTAACTCAAGATTTTTAACAGAAATGTTGTCGAATTTAAACTCTGATGAGGTTAAATTAGAATTATCTCTTCCTAATAGGGCTGGAATTTTAACACCTTTAAATTCTGGTTCAGATGCTGAAGAAATTACTATGCTTGTAATGCCAGTTATGTTAAATAATTAAAGATAATAATCTGTTCTTATGAAATGTGATTTTTTTGAATCAATCATTTCTCTTAATATTCCTTTATTCAATTCGTTATCTTTTGAAGCAACAAATGTTCTAATTGAAAATGATCTAAGTGCATCATGAACACTTAATGTAGCTACCGCAGAATCTTTTCTTCCAGTAAATGGGTAAATATCTGGTCCCCTTTGACAAGCACTGTTTAAATTTACTCTACAAACTAAATTTACCATAGAATCAATTATTGGACCTAATGTATCAACATTCTTTCCAAAAATACTGACTTGCTGCCCATAATTTGATGCAGACATATCTTCAATTGGAGTTGTTATTTCTGAAAATGAAATTATTGGAATTACAGGGCCAAACTGCTCTTCTTTATAAACCTTCATATCTTTAGTAACAGGATATAAAACTGCGGGAAAAACAAAATTCTTTTGTTTAGTACCCCCCTTTTTATTTAATATTTTTGCACCATGATTAATTGCATCGTCAATTAAACTAGAAATATATTGAGGCTTAGCTGGTTCAGGTAATGGAGTTAATAGTGTATTTTCCCAAGGAAGCCCTAATTTTAAGTCATCAACTGCCGCTACAAATTTGGATATAAACTCATCTTTAATATCCTCATGAACATATAATATTTTTAAAGCTGTACATCTTTGACCATTAAATGATAAAGTACCTGAAATACATTCACTAACTGTTGAATCAATATCCGCATCTTTTAAAATTATACCTGGATTTTTTGCTTCTAAACCTAATACTAATCTTAGTCTGTTTTTTTGTGGATGTAAATCTTGTAGAGATATAGCTGATGAACTGTGCCCAATCAAGGCTAAAACGTCAACTTTTCCACTTTTCATGATTGGTGAGGCTATCTCACGTCCCCTACCAAAAACTATATTTACAACTCCAGCAGGAAAGGATTCCTTAAAAGCTTCTAACAAAGGTACTATTAATAAAACTCCATGTTTAGCTGGTTTAAAAATTGTTGTATTTCCCATAATAATGGCAGGAATCAATAATGCAAAGGTTTCATTTAATGGGTAATTATATGGGCCTAAACATAAAACTACACCAAGAGGGCCTCGCCTTATTAAAGCTCTTACACCAGATTTATTTTGAAAAGTAGCTCCCTTTCTATCAATTCTTTTATACTCAACAATTGTATCTTTTATATATTCTACTGTTCTATCAAATTCTTTTCTAGAATCATTTAAATTCTTACCAATTTCCCACATTAATAATTTAACAATTTCTTCTCTTTTAGTTTTCATTTTTTCAACAAAAGATTCCATACATTGAATCCTTTCATAAACCTTCATAGTTGGCCAAACACCTTGTCCATAATTAAATGCTTGGTGAGCAGCATCTAACGCCTTTAACGCATATTCACCTGACATCTCAGGTGAATTTCCAATAAGCAATGGTTTATCATTATCATTATTACAAAGTAATGTTGAATAAACTTGAGTATGTTTTCCATCCCAATTGCTTATTTTACCATTAATCAAATATTCATCATGATTAATTACATTATTAATTTGATATTCTTTAGGAACGTTGTTCATAATTTTGATTTTGATTATACTATTTTTTTCATTGAGGTCATTGATGTTCTTAACTTCTTTCCAATTACTTCTACTGGGTGAGATCTAATAATTTCATTAATTTTTATCAATTTTGAATTATCAATTTGTTTTGAGTGAACGTAAGGTTTACCAATATGCTTTGATTCAATTGTTTTAAAAAAGTCTGATAACAAAGGTTTACAGGCATGATCAAACAAATAACAGCCATATTCAGCTGTGTCTGAAATTATTCGGTTCATTTCAAATAATTTCTTCTTAGCTATTAAATTCGCAATTAGGGGAGTTTCATGTAAGGATTCATAGTAAGCAGATTCATCAATAATTCCCGATCTTGTCATTGTTTCAAATGCTAATTCTACACCTGATCTTATAAAAGCGACCATCAGTAATCCATTATCAAAAAATTCTTGTTCAGAAATTTCATCTTTACAAGGTGAAGTTTTTTCAAAAGCTGTTTTTCCAGTTTCGGCTCTCCAATTTAGCAAGTTTACATCATTATTAGACCAATCTTTCATCATTGTAGAGGAAAAGTGTCCAGACATAATATCATCCATGTGTTTGTTAAACAGTGGTCTCATTATATACTTTAAATTCTCTGAAAGTTTAAAAGCTTCAATTTTAGCAGAATTATTTAATCTGTCCATCATGTTTGTAATTCCACCATGTTTTAATGCTTCAGTAATTGTTTCCCATCCATATTGAATCAACTTTGAGGCATATGAGGGATCAATTCCGTTTTCTACCATTTTATTAAATGAAAGAATAGAACCAGTTTGTAAAACTCCACACAAAATAGTTTGTTCTCCCATTAAATCTGATTTTACCTCTGCGACAAATGATGATTCTAAGACTCCTGCTCTATTTCCACCAGTTGCTACAGCATATGCTTTTGCAACTTTCATTCCAATTTTTTGAGGATCATTTTCAGGATGTACTGCTATAAGTGTTGGAACACCAAAACCTCTTTTATATTCTTCTCTTACTTCACTTCCTGGGCATTTAGGTGCAACCATTACAACTGTTATATCCTTTCTGACTTCCATACCCTCTTCAACAACATTAAAACCATGAGAGTAAGATAGAATTGATTTTTTCTTCATTAAAGGCATTAAATTAGTAACTACGTTTGTATGATTTTTATCAGGTGTTAAATTTAAAACCATGTCCGCATTTGGAATTAGTTCTTCAAAAGTTCCTACTACAAAATCATTTGAGGTCGCATTTACATAAGAATCTCTTTTTTGTGAAATCGCTTCCTTTCTTAAAGCATAAGAAATATCAAGACCAGAATCTCTCATATTAAGACCTTGGTTTAAACCCTGTGCCCCACATCCTATAATTACAATTTTTTTTCCTAGTAATGCAGTAACTCCATCCGAAAACTCAGAGGAGTCCATAAATCTACATTTACCTAATTGATCAATTTTTTGACTTAACGATAATTGATTAAAATAATTTTTCATAGTTTATTTATCTGTGTTTAGTCCAAGTAAATTGGAAATATTCATTGGTTCTTTAGAAACTGATATTCTTCCTGATCTTACAAATTGTAATAATCCATAAGGTTTTAATTCTTTATATAATTGTTCTGTATCATCTCTCCAACCAGTTTTTTCAATGACAAAGTAGTTTGGAGAAACTGTTACAATATTTGCCTGACTGTTTTTGATAATCTTTTGAATGTGTTTTTCATCAAAAAGTGATTTAGATTTAACTTTGTAGAGTGCTGTTTCTAAATAAATAGTTTGATCATCTGTGTGGTAGAAAGAAGCGATTACTTCAATTTGTTTTTCTATCTGTTTAATGATTCTTTTTATTGAAAATTCTGTTGATTTTACAACAATAACAAATCTAAATATATTTTTAATTTCAGAGGGTGATGTAGTTAAGCTCTCTATATTAATATGACGTTTTAAAAATATTGCAGAAATTCTATTTAATAAACCTATATTATTTTCTGTGTAAATAGATACAGTAAAAGTTTTTTTTAAATCTTTCATATTATTCTAATCTTATATCCGAGACTGAGGCACCGGTTGGTATCATAGGGAACACATTGTCGTCTTTTTCAACGGAAACTTCTAAAAAATAAGGTTTTTTTGATTTAATCATTTTTTTCACTGCTTCCTTTAAGTTTTTTCTTTCAGTTACCTTTTCTGCTTCTAAATAATAACCCCTAGCTATAGCTACAAAATCAGGGTTTACAAGTTCAGTTGAGGCATATCTGTTCTCAAAAAACATTTCTTGCCATTGTCTAACCATTCCTAAAAAATTATTATTTAAAACAACAATTTTAACTGCACTACCAGTTTGAAAAATTGTACCTAGTTCTTGAATAGTCATTTGATACCCACCATCTCCTATAACTGCAACAACTTCTCTTTCAGGTGCTCCCATTTTAGCACCAAGAGCTGCAGGAAGAGCAAACCCCATTGTTCCTAATCCACCTGATGTAACATTTGATTTAGATTTATTGAACTTAGCATATCTACACGTAACCATTTGATGCTGTCCTACATCAGTTACAATAATTGCATCTCCATTTGTTGAATTATTAATTTCCTTAATAACCTCAGCCATAGTTAACCCATTTTTTGTTGGATTAATTTCATTGTTGATTACTTTATCATATTCAATTTCATAATGTGATGAAAATCTTTTTAACCACTTTTTATGAGAATTATTATTTACCATTGATTTTAAAAGAGGAATAGTATCTTTTATATTTCCTAAAACTGAAATATCACACTCAACATTCTTATTAACTTCTGCTGGGTCAATTTCCATATGAATAATCTTAGCCTGTTTAGCGTAGGTCTCTAAATTTCCTGTAACACGATCATCAAAACGCATTCCTATTGCAATTAGTAAATCACATTCATTTGTTAATACATTAGGGCCATAATTTCCATGCATCCCAACCATTCCAACATTTAAATAATGGTCAGTAGGTAATGCTGATAAACCAAGGATAGTCCAGGCAGATGGTATTCCTGTTTTCTCAATGAATTCTTTAAATTCATTTTCAGCTTCACCCAAAATAACACCCTGTCCAAAAACTATAAAAGGTTTTTTAGATTCATTAATTAATTGACTCGCTTTTTTAATTTGGTCAATTGAATAATCAGGAATTGGCTTATAACTTCTAACAGAAATGCATTTTTTGTATTGGTAATGCATTAGTTCGAATTGAGCATCTTTTGTAATATCTATTAAAACAGGACCTGGCCTTCCTGATTTGGCAATATAAAATGCTTTGGCCAAAATTTCAGGAATATCTTTAGCTTTAGTTATTTGACAATTCCATTTTGTAACAGGTGTTGATATACCAATTATATCAGTTTCTTGAAAAGCATCAGAACCAAGTAAATGAGAAGCAACTTGACCAGTAATACAAACCATTGGAGTTGAATCTATTTGAGCATCTGCAATTCCAGTTACTAAATTAGTAGCTCCAGGACCAGATGTTGCCATTACTACACCAACTTTTCCAGAAACTCTTGAAAAACCTTGAGCAGCATGAGTGGCTCCTTGTTCATGTCTAGTTAACACGTGATTCAGTTTATCTTGATATTTATATAATTCATCATATATAGGCATAATTGCACCACCAGGGTATCCATATATTAAATCAACACCCTCTTCAAGTAATGTCTTTATTACCGCCTCTGCACCTGATATTTTATTATTATTAGTCATTAATTATCTGTTACACATCCATTTGAAGCATTAGAAACATTTTTACAATATTTGTGTAATATTCCGCTTTTAAACTTTAATTCTGGTTTAATCCAACTATTTTTTCTTTTAGTCAGTTCTTCTTCTGAAATTTCTACTGAAATTGAGTTAGTAATAGCATTTATGATTATAATGTCATTGTTTTTTATGAGTGCTATATTACCACCATCTTGAGCTTCAGGACAAATATGACCTACGACAAAACCATGAGTACCACCTGAAAATCTACCGTCAGTTATCAACGCTACTTCTTTTCCTAATCCACAACCCATAATAGCAGATGTAGGTTTTAACATTTCTGGCATTCCTGGTCCTCCTTTTGGGCCTACATAACGAATAACAACTACATTACCTTTTTTAACTAATCCATTTTTGATTCCATCATTAGCTTCCTGTTCAGAATCAAAAACAATAGCTTTTCCAGAAAATTTTAAACCTTCTTTTCCTGTAATTTTTGCAACTGATCCGTTTGTAGCAATGTTTCCATATAGTACTCTAATATGTCCAGTATCTTTAATAGGTGCGGAAATTGGTTTTATTACATTTTGATTAAAATCCAATGTTTTGACATCTTCTAAATTTTCCTTAATTGTTTTTCCAGTAACTGTCATACAATCTCCATTTAACAAATCGTTTTCCAACATGTATTTCATAACTGCGGGTACTCCACCAACATTGTGAAGATCTTCCATAAGAAACTTTCCGCTTGGCTTTAAATCTGCTAAAAAAGGAGTTTGCTCAGAAATTTTTTGAAAATCGTTAATTGTAAAATTAATATTAGCGCTTTTAGCTATAGCCAGCATATGAAGAACTGCATTTGTTGATCCACCCAAGACTGTTATTAATCTTACTGCGTTTTCAATAGACTGTTTGGTAACTATATCTAAAGGTTTTAAATCAAGATTAATTAAATTAAAAATTGCTTTTCCAACTAATTCACATTCTTTAATTTTTTGAGAACTAGTTGCAGGATTTGAAGAGTTATATGGAAGAGACATACCCATTGCCTCAATTGCAGAAGACATTGTGTTGGCAGTATACATTCCCCCGCAAGCTCCTGCACCTGGGCATGCATTTTTTATAATATTACTAAATTCATTTTCATCAATTTTTCCAGAAACTTTTTCACCCCAGGCTTCAAATGCAGAAACAACATCAAGTTTTTTTTCATTATGACATCCAGGTGCAATTGTTCCTCCATAGACTAAAACTGAAGGTCTGTTAAGTCTAAGCATTGAAATCAATGCACCAGGCATGTTTTTATCGCAACCAACAACTGTTATTAAGGAATCATATGCCATTGCTTGTACAACAGTCTCAATTGAATCCGCAATAATATCACGTGATGGAAGAGAATATCTCATACCTTGAGTTCCCATTGAAATACCATCACTAACTCCAATTGTGTTAAAAATTAATCCAATTAATTCATTTTTATTGATGCCGTTTTTAATTTGAAAAGAAAGATCATTTAAGTGCATATTACAAGGGTTACCCTCATAACCGGTACTGGCGATACCTACAAATGGCTTAGATAAATCATTAGATGTTAGTCCAATTGCATGAAGCATTGCTTTTGCAGCAGGTTGAGTAGGATCTTGTGTTACGACTTTACTGAACTTATTTAAACTCATTTCTAAAAAAAAACCCCTTATCCAAAGAGTAAGGAGTAAAATTAATATAATATAAAAGTAAACAAAAAATTAATTAATATACCTCGTGATTAATATAATTCATATTTTTATCAAAATCATAATTTAACTATTCCAAAAAACCTTTTTTTTATGGATAAATCATTAAAATCAACAATTGACAACCAAAAAAATTATTTTAAATCAAAAAAAACCTTTAATGTTGAATTTAGAATTCAAAAATTAAAAGATCTTTTAGAAGAGATTAAATCAAGCGAAAATGATATTGAATTAGCTTTATTTCATGATTTAGGCAAATCAAAAGGAGAAAGTTATTTAACTGAAATTCACTTTGTTTATTCTGAAATTAATATCGCTTTAAGGAATTTAAAAAAATGGACTAAAAGAAAAGCTGTTAGATCTACACTATTGAATTTTCCATCATCAGACTATATTATAGCTGAACCATATGGAAACACTCTTCATATTTCACCTTGGAACTACCCTTTTCAATTATCAATTGCTCCATTAATCGGAGCAATAGCAGCTGGAAACACAGTTGTACTAAAACCATCAGAATACTCAAATCAAACAAGTCAATTATTAAATAAAATTTTGAGTTCAGTTTTTGATACAGGTCACGTAGATGTTATTCTTGGTGGTCCAGAAATATCATCTAATTTACTAGAATTCAAATGGGATTATATATTTTTTACAGGAAGTGTTAGCGTTGGGAAAATTGTAGCAAAAGCTGCAGCAATAAATTTAACACCTACAACTCTAGAGCTTGGTGGAAAAAATCCATGTGTTGTTGATGAAACTGCTTCAATTAAGGTAACAGCAAAACGAATTGTTTGGGGCAAATTTACAAACTGTGGTCAAACATGTATAGCTCCTGATTTTTTAATTGTAAATAAAAAAATAAAAGACAGTTTAATTAAAGAGATAATTATACAAATAATCGAAACTTATGGTGATAATGTTGAAAAATGTGATGAATATGGAAGGATCATCAGTAAAAAACACATGAAATATCTTAATTCATTACTCAAAAATGAAAAGATATTGCATGGTGGTAAATTTGATATGAATAGTAAGTTTTTTGAACCAACCATAGTTGAGGTTGAAAATTTAGATTCTAAAATAATGGAGGATGAAATATTTGGTCCAATTTTACCAATTATCGAATACAATGATTTTAATGAGGTTGATGAATTAGTAAATAAATATTCTCATCCCCTAGCTCTTTATATTTTTACAAATAGAACTGAATTTGGTAAAAAATTTTTAGAATCTTATCCATTTGGTGGAGGGGCTATTAATGATACTGTTATGCATATAGCAAATGACAGATTGCCTTTTGGAGGAGTTGGTCAAAGTGGTATGGGAAAATACCATGGAGAATCAACATTTGATACATTTTCTCATTTCAAACCATACATTTCTAAGCCTTTATGGATAGATCCTCCTTTGAGATATCCTCCTTTTAAAAATAAGATTAGTTTTATTAAAAAAATATTAAAATTAATTTCATAGAATGAATAACGAAAAATCCGTTTCTAACGCTATAGAATATCGTAGATCTGTAAGAGTTTTTTGTAATGAAGACATAGACTCAGAAAACGTTAAAAAATGTTTATATAACGCTAGCTTAGCTCCTAATAGTAGTAATCTTCAGTTATGGGAATTTATTCATGTTAATGATAAAAAAATTCTTAAAGAATTATCCAAAGCTTGCTTCAATCAAAATGCTGCTAAAACAGCTAATCAGTTAGTCGTTATTGTTGTCAGAAAAGATCTTTGGAAGAAAAGGGCTCAATGGAATATTGATACTATTTTAAAGCAATCAAAAAATGGTGAAATTTCTGAAAAAAGACTAAAGCAAGCACATTCATATTATAAAAAAATAATTCCAACTCTCTACGCTGATTTATTTGGGATTTTAGGATTAATAAAAAGCATAATATTTCAAGCTATTGGATTATTTAGACCTACCATGAGACAAGTTACTAACTCAGATATGAGAATTGTTGCTCATAAAAGCGCAGGACTAGCAGCTCAAAACTTTATGTTAAGCATGGCGGCAATTGGCTATGATACTTGTCCAATGGAGGGATCTGATACTTTAAAAGTTAAAAAAATATTAAACCTTCCATCAAAATCTGAAATAA
>PADT01000048.1 GCA_002700465.1 Flavobacteriaceae bacterium
TAACAATCTTTGCTTTATACATATTTATGTTTATTGTATACCCAGAAAATTCAAATTATTTCCAATGTAATGTCCTTACCAGCAATATTTCTAGAAGCTTAGAATTTACTTACTTGATTCCAGTTAGTTGTGACCTAGAAGTCTACATGGTTGGAGTTAATGATTTTTCTTCAATTGTAGAATTTGATTACAATTATCAAACTAGGCCACTTTATATTTTGTCAATAAAGTTTATTTATATTATTTTGTCCAAACTAATTGGAAATATTCTAATTCTGGAGTTCATGTCTTTTTTAGTATTTCATTTATTTATCACTACATTTTCTATACTTATATTTCTCAAATGTATTCCCAGCTTTCAAGACAAAAGTCTTTCTTTAATTTACTTGATATCAGGTTTAATTATTTTAAATCCAATAATTAGATACGGATTATTTGATTCTGCCCATCAAACTTTAACACTTTTAACATTTGCAGGATCTCTATATTTTCTAACACAAAAACCCTTTAGCTCATCAAAATTATATTTGTACGCATTAATTATCGGTTTACTATCTATGGCAAATGTCTCAATAATCTTAAGTACTATATTTCTTTTATACAATAAATTTAAAAAAATAAATCAAGTAATACAAAATTTTTCAAACATTCTTATAACTTTTATATTAGTTGCAGCACCGAAAATTCTTTGGAATTTCTATATATCCTCGAAAGGATTTATTCCCTATAATGCCGCAACACAGTACTGGTATCAATTTGTGTGGATAAAGGATTTCATTTTGGCAAATTATGAAAATGTTGATTACAACCTTTCTGAAGGAGGTTATTACTGTATGTCTGTACCTCTATTTGTTAAATGTTACTTACTAGATTTTTTTAAAACCATAATTTACTTATCTCTACCTATTCTCACAATATTCGCAAACTTTTATGCATTGCATAAAAGAAAAATTCCAGTTGTTTATGATTATTTAAAAAATCTTTTAAAGATACTAGCTCTATTATTTTCATTTTGGGCTTTTATTGGATGGTATCCTCCATTAAGATTTAATCTTTATAGCATTGGTTACTTTGTAACACTCATGTTGTGTATTCAGTTCAGCTACCTACCCCGAGATGGTAAATTTCTTATGGCCTATATATCTGTTTTAATTTACTACTTATTTTTACCACACTGGAACTACTTAGAAATCTTAAAGCTCAATTTTGGACTAATTGCGAGTTATGTATTGTTTATTATTTACATTTCGAAAATTTACAAAGAAAACAAAACGAGTACTAGTTCATCTCTTTAAATTTAAATATCTTAAGACTTTCAAGTTTCATTAATTTATCAATGTTTATGTTCGTAATCATCCCATTTTTATGAAGTTTTTCATGTTCCCCAATCCATCCAAAGATAGAGAATGTATAAAAATAAATCTTTTGTTCTTTATTATTTGAGATATCTAATTTTATATTTGAAAACTCAAACTCTAAACCTTCGAAGTCTAGATCATCATAATAAATGATAAATTTATCTGCTAGAGAGTCTTTAATAATTAATTCATATTCAGATCTTATAGCTTCTGGGGTATGTAAGGCGTCTGAAAATATAAAATCAAACTTATTTTTATATTTTTTTTTAAATTCATTGGAGTCGTTAATATCTAAAACACTACCAGTGAAATAACTTAAGGTATTTTTATTTTTAGCTTCAGCAGAAATATTTGTAAATACTGGGTTTATTTCGTTTATATCATATGCAATCAAATGGGAATTTAAAATATTATAATTAATCTGCAAAAAATTTTTTAATACAGAAACACCTATTTCTAAATAATTTATGTTTTCTTTAAAAATTTTAATTATCAAAAACACAATAAAGTCGCTATAAGTGGGATGTGAGGAAATTTTTTTGTCTATTTGATCGTAAATTCTTCTTTGAATGCCATAGTCATTAGTTAAATATACCTCTTCTGGAAGAAAATTTTGTACAGACTTCAGGAATTCTCTATTGCTATTAATTATTTTTTTAAAATCTTTATTACTGTTAAATTTGTAAAAAATTGTGACTCTAAATTTTTGATAATTTAAAGTTAAAAGATATTTAATTTTATTTAATCGATACTTAGTTTGTTCTAACATTAGTTATTTCGCCTTAATTTGTATAGTTTTTTTAAGTTTATAGCCTTTGGCGATATCTATTAACTTAAAAGAAGTATTATTTTTTAGACCAAAGACATCGTAACCAAATTGATTATCTTCTAAAGAAAGTAAGCTCTCCTTTATATACTTAGGATGGTTATTAATTTTTTGTTTAAATGTGTGTTTTTTATACTTATTCTCTATTCCAGCAATCCATGCTTCAAATGCCGTTTGAGGATCGCCACCACCTCTGTCACCCCAATCGTTAAAATACCTATGCCAAGCTCTTGCGAATCTTGCCCTATCCTCAGAGATAATTTTTTTTGTTCTGAAAATCGAATCATATTGCCATATAGGTATGTCTAAAATTGGTAACTTCCAAGGATTGAGTAGTTTTCCATCTAGCGTAGGAAGACACAAATCGCCACCACCATTGAGTTTTATATTTGGAAAAGATTTCTTATTATAAGCTATACAAATCAGAGTCTTAATTTGATACCTATCTGGAGAAAAAAATTGATATTGAGGAAACACAACAGCAGGTACATCGTTGTTTTGTTTAAGTTTATGATAAATTTTACTAATATCATCATGATGAAAGAAATAGTCTAAGTCCATTCGAATTGCCCAATCACCATTAGAATCAATAAATCCCGAATTGAATGTCTTTCCAATATGATCCCAATTAAATTCTTCAGGCCAGTCGGAACCTTTGACAACTATTTCATCAGCAATATCTTCATAACAACTCAATGCTTGTTTCCAGGGATCATTTCTTTTCTCAGGATTCGTCATGGTTGTAAAAACAGTAATTTTCATATTGCTCTTTAGATTACCCACATATATCTATTTGTATTAGTAAATTAATTGTTATTATAAAACTTATGAGCACATTACTAATCCTTTCTTACAATGAGGCTTCAACTATTCGAACAGTTATCGAAAAATATTGTAACAATTTTGAATATTTAATTGTTATCGATGATGATAGTAAAGATGAAACAAAAAGTATCTTAAATAACTTAGATATAGATGTAATTTATCACAAGAACAGCAAAAATTTAGGAGCTGGAAAATCTTTTGAAATTGGTTTAGATATTTTTAATAATCTAGAATCTAATAGTCTTGTCAAAATTGATGGTGATGACCAGTTTGATAAAGAAGACGTAATCAATATTAGTAAAATAGGAAACTCTCAAGACTTTGATTTTATTAAGTGTGATAGATTTTGGGAGGGTGGAATCCAGGGAAACATCCCTTTTATAAGATACTTTGGTAATGCATTAGCTTCTTTTTTAGTAAAGTTAGCTACTGGAAATTGGAAAATCAATGATCCATTAAATGGATTATTTTATATATCTAAAAAAGTTTCAATTAATTTTAAATTAACAAAATTATTCTATAGGTATGGCTACCCCTTTTTTTTAATTACTCATGTCTCTAATTTGAGCAAATACAATAGTTTAAATATTGGTCAGTACTCAAATATAGTTACTTACGGAAATGAAAAAAGTAGCTTAAAAGCTGGAAGAATGTTTTTCAAATTGATTTACTATACTTTGAAATCATATTACTCAAAAATTAAAATAAAAATGAAGTTCTCCACTTATCAATTTTCTGCATTAATTGATATTATTTCACAAATATTTATGCTATTTAGCTTTTATTCATGTTATAAATTTGTAACAATTCGCTATTTTTCAGTATTTGGACCTCAAGGAACTTGGTTTATCTTGACTGTTATCTTTTTAATAATATTTTTATCTCTCTTGATTGTTTCACAAAAATTAGAGTCAAATACTACACCTAATAAGATTACTATATTGTAAAATTGAAAAACAAAATCCAAAATTCAAAAAAAATAACAACCCTGTTACTTTTAGTAGCGTTCCTGTTATTTTTTAAAATTGATTTTAGATTTGCTGAAGGTATCTTTTGTTGTGGTGATGACCATGATTATTACTCACACGCCTCAACTTTGGTCGATGATTTTGATTTTGATTACTCTAATCAACTTAAAGGATATGAGACTAGAAGATTTAATTTGAATGATAAAATTGCTCCTAAAGGTTTTTTTGGTTCAGGGCTTTTAGCTGCACCATTTCTATTAGTTGGAAGTCTAATCGAGAATATTTTCAATTACTTTAATGTTCCTCAAAATAATTTTATGAACTATAGATTGCTCATGTATTCTTTATCTGCAACATCCTATTTTTTTGCAACAGTCTTTTTACTACTTAAAATATTTGAATTAAATAAAATTAAGGTTCCAATACTTACTATATTATTACTTTTTGGATCTTCTGGAGTTGGATATTTTGCATTTGAAAGATTTTCCATGACTCATGTTTACGAAGCCTTTACCACTACCCTTGTTTTTTATTTTTCTAATAAATATTATCTTTCCAAAAATAGTAATTATTATGCAATCTTAGTTCCACTATCAGTGTTACTTGGGGTTTTAGTTAGGATGACAAATTATTATATTTTTCTTATTCCAGTAATAGTAAAGCTTTTGATAAAAACAAAAAACAAGTCTATATATAAAAATACTTATTTTTTAATTTCTTCATCACTTTCAATACTATTTTTTATGTACCTATCGTTAAGTATTTATGGATTAATATCATTTAATCCAGAGACTTTATACGGCCAAAGTGGTGTTTTAAGAAATTATTTTTCAGGAATTACAATATTTGATCTTTTATATCAGAATATTAAAAATATATTAATTGTGATTTTTGGCATAGAGTTTGGGATAATTTGGTTTTCTCCAATTTTATTTTTTGGGCCACTACTAGTTTCTTATGATTTGTTTAGAAAGAAAGAAATATTTAAATTATTCATTATCTTAATACCGTTCATGCAATGTATGGCAATAGTTTTACTTTGGAGATCTACAGCTTCTTCTTATGGATTTAGATACTTATTTTCTCTTGCACCATTGGCAATAATATATTATTTTTTTCATAGAAACAATAACACTAGAAAGGTAGAAAAGATTGTGTTAATGTTATCTTTTTTTTCGCTATTTTCAATTTTATTTTTTGAAACAACTTTACTTACACAACTATCCTTGGAACCAGAAATGAATAGTTTTGGAAGAAATATCAGATATGTAGAGCCCAATTATTTAGTAGGGTATGTTCTTTCTGTCTTTAAAATTGAAAGTTATTTAAAGATTTTTACCACGAGTTTTTTAGGAGTTATATTTTTTAAGTTACTATTTTTATTGTTGAGTCAATCTGAGATAATTAACTTATTAGATAAATTTGGGTTACCTGTTGAAAATGAGGATTTTATTAACTTTTTGTATGAAGTTGGTTTGGTGTCCTTCGTTAAAATTTTATTAATAATTATCTATTTTTATTTTTTAGCTAATTTATTGACTAGAAAACAAAATACCTTGTAATGACTCAAAAACTTTATTTTATTACCTTTGGCAACAACAAAGAATTTACAATATCAAAAAAACACTTATTATCACTGGTTAAACATTCCAATATCTTTGATAATATTTCTTCTTTTAGCTTTAGTAATCTTGAAAAAGATTTTGTAAATAAGTACAAAAATATATTATCAGAGAAAAGGGGAAGTGGCTTTTGGTTATGGAAAGTAAACATCATAGACCAAACACTGAGAGCAATGAAAGATAATGATATTTTACTTTATATGGATGCAGGATCTTCATTTAATTTTCATGCAAAAAATAAATTTCTAGAATATATAAATTTATTAAACGATCAACCTGAAGTTGGAAACTTTAGATTTGAGTGTGAAGCACATCATGTTGAGAAAGAGTGGACTTCAAAAGAATTATTTTCATACTTTAATATTAACGTTGAATCAAAAATTGGAAATTCGACTCAATTCGAAGGAGGACATTTATTATTTAAAAAAAATATACATACACATGAATTGATAAGAAGCTTTTACGACACTATAGACTACGATCCAAAATTAATAACTGATTATTACAACACAACTCCTCAAATAGAAAGTTTTAAAGAGTGCAGACACGATCAAAGTATTTTTAGTTTACTTAGTAAGGAAATGGGTTCTGTATTTGTGGAGAATGAAACTGATTTTAGAAACAGGATTGAGTTGCAATATGACTACCCTTTACTGGCAACAAGAAGAAAAGGTCATGGTGTAAAAGATAGGCTTAAATACACCCTCTTTTCAGACTATTACAAAAAAAGACCAACGTTCTTTCAATAATAACTTTAATCTTCAAAATTAAAAAATTAAGGAGTGGTAATCAAAATACAATCACAAATTAATTTCAATTTAACTTTTGTACTTAAAAATTATTTTTTTAGTGGCTTTTGAAATTCGTAAACCAAGTAAATACATTAACAATAAATATTTGTGGAAAAAATTAAAATTTTTACTTAAAAAATGATTAACTACCAGGTTTATCAATACCTTATTTTCACCATAGGGTCTTGGCATATGAAAATCTGTAAATGTATCGTTTCTATAAATAGAACGGATTGTGTTTGTGTAGTTTTTTCTATCGAGTCTTCTAAACTTAGTATCAAGATCATTTAACTTATAAATTCGGCCAGGGTTTATTTTTTTAAATTCATCTATGTAATATTTGAGCATTAGCTGATCGTTATACCAAAGATCTGTTTTGTCAGATGCCATATTTTGATACCATTGGTTTAGTAGACTTTTGATTTCTTTTTCATTTTTTACTTTGAAAACTTCTCCCCAAATTGAACCCATAGCTATATTCCAGCAAATGGGCATTTGGTTGTTGGCATTTACGTTGTCTCTCATAACTATAAAGTTATTATCATTTAGATTTTTTATTCTACTTTCAAAATAATCTTTATTCAGGGGTATTAAATCAATGTCTGATATTAAGCAAATATCATTTGGAAATAAAGCTGGATAGAGCATTCGAATATTTCTAGAAACAAAACCTGAATCTATTTTGCCAGTATTAAAGAATAAAACGTCAGGATCATTACAAATAGACGTTGGTTCCTTACTTGTGTAAATGAGAAGGGGATCAAACCCCATATTTTTCCAGACTTTTTTGAATAGAGGCCAAAATGATAGATATTCTATATTTTCATTTGAAGCTACTATGACTTTTTCAATTTTCATTTTTCTATTGTTATAGTAATTACAAAAAGTAGTCTAAATGGTAATTATTAAAAAGAATTTTTATGTAATTTGGGCATCAAATAAACTTACAAATCCCTATTACAATTAATATATGGATAAATATTTATTGGTTTTAGCTGGATTACCTCGTGGAGGTAAGCAAACGTGGAAAACTATTTTTAAACATGTTATCAATCCACTTCAAGCAGATCTTGCTATATGTACAGGTACAGATATTGATAAAAGTTCCATTTTATACAAAAAGTCAAAGTACAAATGGTTATTTGAGGAATATGATAATTGGTTTAATTATTATGAAGAAAATTTTTCAGGATACTGGAGGGAAGTATTTGATACCGGGATAGATACTGGTTTACATAATTCTGGATCAGTTCATTTTGCTATTAAAGATATCGTAAAAAAAAATTACATAGAGATTATAAAAAAATATGATTATATAATTTACTCTAGATTTGACCAATTTTATATTGAGAACCACCCTGGATTTAGTGGTGACAATATCTGGATTCCCCAGGGCGAAAATTATACAGGAATGTGTGACAGACATGCATTATTCCCATCAAAATTTGCAGAAGATTTTTTAGATATATGTAATTTTATTGATAGCAAAATATTTGATTACGATATACCCGAGTATTTAAATTGTGAAGCAGTATATAAAATGCATTTAAATCATATTGGCTTAACATCAAAAATAAAAAGAAATAAAAGGTTTCAGTTTACAACAGCCAAAAAAAATGATTTTACTAGATGGAGGGTTCCAAAGTTTAACCTCCATTTTTATTACGGTATAAAAATAAAATATCCGAATGAGTTTATTCTTTCAGTAAATACTCTGATGTCTAAAAAAAATCTTTTTGTAATCTTTCAAAACATTAGAGTATTTATTAATTATTTTTACCTACAAAGTAGGATTTATATTGGCAAATTCATTAGAAATTATATTTTAAAATAGATTTTTCTAATATAGTTTATTAATTTGTACAGTAAATAAAGTTTTAGATTTAGGTTTACTATAAAATTTTTAGATTCCAACATAAAACTGCTCACATCGGTATTCTTGTTGTTAGTTTACAAAAAAAGAAAAAAATTTTAAACAAAAATAAGTTTATTTTCGATATGGACCTTAAAGGCAGATTTTGAATAGTTTATACATATTTTTAGATAAATTAAGAAAAAATGAAAGAATGAAATATTTTTTTAATTTTCTAACTTTTGTTTCTCTTATCTACTTACTTAATTTAATGATATCTCAAGAAATAAAAGTTAGTGAATTATTTAGCCACACCACTTTAGTTGTTTTCTGTATATTGTTAATTTTTTACTTTTTACTTGCGATCTCCTGGTCAGCTCTTATGAAAAATGGAAAAATTGAAAAAAATCAAATAATTCTTTGGTTTTATTCAGTTGTTGGAAAGTATGTCCCTTTCGGAGTTGGTATCCCATTGCTTAGATTTGAAACTAAGAAATCAGGATCAGATGATGGATCTGAGAAAATCTTAAAAAATACAATCAAAGAACTACTTTTAGTAATTTTAAGCGCATCACTATTAGCATCAATTTTTGTAGTTGAAATCTATCTTGAAATACAAAATATAACGATAAAGTTTATTTCTTTAGTATCTGTTATTTACTTCATAGCAATATTTTTATACAAAATAAATATAAATTTTTTAAATTATTTAATTGCAAATTCATTTGTTTCAATTTTTATCGCTTACTTAACTTACTTACAATTTGGAGAAGTTAAACTTCCATATATTTTGGGGTATTTGATTAGTTCCACTATTTCGATAATCGCAATAGGTATACCAGCAGGTATAGGGATAAGAGAAGCCATTTTTATTCAATTAATGAACTTTTCAGGAACCTATGCTGATGTAGAAATCTTTATTGCTACAACTAGAATTTATTTAATATTATTTGATTTATTAATTTTTATGACAATGAGGTTTTACAAAAAGCTTAATTAACAATCTTGACAGTTCTAAACCTTTGAGTATTTAAAAGTTAGATTATTTTTGCAGAGTTAATTGCACTAGAAATTATTTTAATATCATTCTCTTTCAAATTATTCGAGGAAGGTAGCCATAAAATTTTATTAAAAATATTTTCAGAATTATCTAAGTTATCAGATTTATACTTACTTAAATAATTTTGTTTACTCAATGCTGGATAAAGACCTCGCGTTTCAATACCCTCAGATTTTAATTTATTAACAATTTCATTTTTTAAATCTAAAGATTTTACTTTTATGTCAAAAAACCAGGGAACCTCTTTTTTATTAAAAGACATAACCTCAACATCATCATTTTCAATATAATTTTTGTAATGAAGATAATTCTGTTTTTTATTCTCTATAAAACGATTTAGTTTTGAAAACTGAGAAAGCCCAAGTACGGCCTGTAAATCCGTTATTTTAAAATTTAAACCAAAACCTTCATGCCAATCAACTTTGTCTTTGCTTCTATTAAATGTTTTTAATTTCGTGATGTAATCATGAGCTTTTGAATTATTTGATAAAACCATTCCCCCTTGACCCATTGTTATTATTTTATGTGGTGTAAATGAAAGTACACTCGCATCTCCTAAACCTCCACAATATGAATTTTCATAAGAGGAACCCAAAGAATGTGCTGAATCTTCTATAAAAATTATTTCATTATCAGCACACCATTTTTGTATTTTCTCACCATCTCCAGTTCTACCATTGAGGGGGACAAACAAAACAGCATCCAGATCATTGAATTTGATAAGTTCTTCGTAGGACATACATAAATTTTCATCTGTATCAATTAAAACAGGTACAGAGTTAGCCCAGAGAATAGAGTTAATTGTTGCAATCATTGTAATATTTGGTACAGCAATTTTTTTATTTTCAAGTCCAAATCCTAACAAACTAAGATAGAGTGCTATTGTTCCATTAGGCACAGCAGATGCATACTTTCTATTGACAAGTGACTTAATTTCATCTTCTAATTCACGTGTTTTATTGTGTTCTGTAATCCAAGAACCAGAGTTCAGATACTCTGTAACATTATTTATATCGTCCTTATCAATACTGGGCTCTACTTGATTATATTTCAAATCCTCGTCCTGTCTTTTTCTGGACCAAAGTAAGGTCCATTTTTATTTTCGATCACTACAGAATCTTCTACAATAAAATATTCATGAGCCCCATTAAACTGAATAATCATTTCTCCTTTATTTATAATATGAGAAGAAATAAAATCCCCATTTTCAAAGTACAAATTACACTTAATTTTACCTTCTACAACATAAACTGACTCGTTTGTTTTTGTAGCTTCTCGTGAAAATGTGTTGTGAAAATGTGTCTCAAGCCTCTTCCCTTTTTTATAGTTCCATATACCTACTTGAATAAAATTCTCATCATCTGTAAGAAAAGAAAGTCCTTCTGAAGATAAATTAGGGGTAACAATACTTGCAATATGAATATCATCTGCAATAATTTTCTTCATTATTTTTTCACTCATTCTCTGCCCTGTACCATTTCACAGTATCTGCAATTCCCTCATTAAGTTTAACTTCAGGGCTCCAGTTAAGTATTTCTTTTCCTAAATTACCGTCAACAGTTTTCTTTAGTACACCATCAGGTCTGCTTACGTCAAGAATAAATTTTCCTTCCCATGAAAACTCATTAGCTATCATTTCTGCAATCTCAATTATAGATGCACCTTTATTCACTCCTACATTAAACAAATAGTTTCCAGGACTTAAGTTAATAGCTTTTATTAATGATTTTGCCCCATCCTCGACATAAAGCCATTCCCTAACAGGCTTACCTGACCCCCAGATTTCTACTTCAGAATTATTATTTAATTTAGCAATATATATTTTTTTGACTAAAGCACCTAAAGCATGAGACCTTTCTTCCTCAAAATGATCTCCAGGACCGTACATATTTGAAAGAACAACACTAGCGGTAGATATCTTATATTGTTCATAGTAACTTTTACCCATTGCTACAAAAACTCTTTTTGACAATGCATAATTAAAAACTGATTCATGAGGTGGACCATCCCAAAAATCTTTTTCAATATAGACACTAGACTTACCTGGATATGCGCAGTTCGATATTGGATTGATAATATATTTAATATCGTGCATTTTTGCAATATTGTATATGTTTGATGCCATTAGTGTGTTTATTTGGAGTAGGTCAGCTTGATACTTAAACCCAAAAGAAATTCCTCCAACAAAAGCTGCACAATTTATTATTGTTTGGACTGAATGATTTGAAATAAACGAATTAAATTGTTCAAAATTAGTAATATCAACATGTGATTTTCCAGTAATTTCTATAAAATTAATACCAGAATCATTAAGCTGTTTTTTTACATGGCTACCAAGAAAGCCACCAGACCCAATAAGCAATATTTGATATTTCATTTCTTTATTTATATTAAATCCTTTCTTACTTACTATAATCATTTAAATATGTCTGTTAAATATAAATATGATATTACATATGTTTTCGGAAAAGGAAGAAAAAGTAAGTTAGAATCAAATGAAATTTCAGGAAATGAATTTTTTTATGGATATCCTTACTTCGAAAAAAAACATTATAAGTTAAATATTATTGAAACTGATGAACCAAGTTCTTCAAAATACTTTAAAAAATATTTTGCGATTTTAGATAATTTACTCGCAAGAGCTACTAAATTAACATTTTATAAAAACGCTTTAATAAGTAAAAATACCTTGGGACAAATATACAATTCTAAAAATATAGTAACTTCTAATCATGGAATAGGAATGACTTTATTCATGTATATATTTTTTATGAAAAAAAGAAAAAAAATTAACTTTATTGTTATTCTGTCAGGTCTATTTGCTATGAGAAAATCAAAATTTATTGTACGAGTTCTTAGAAAAATAATATTTTCCTGGTTTCTTTCTACTGTTGATTATTTGATATTTACAAATAAAAGTGAATACCAATTTGCTTGTAAAAAGTACTCAAGACTCAAGAAAAAATTTGTTTGCTTGCCTTTCTGTATAGATACAGAATTTTGGAAGCCTAAGAATAAAGATAAATTCTCTCAAAAA
>PADT01000049.1 GCA_002700465.1 Flavobacteriaceae bacterium
GAAACCATATTTATTGTATATTTTGGAATTTCGATGGTTAAGTCTGAATTAGAAACAATAGTTTGGCAACTCAATCTTGATCTCTGTTCTAACCCCCAAGCTTTATCCAATAGATCTTCTTCCTCATCCGATGATTCGTTAAGGGTATTGAATCCTTCTGCAAAAATTACATGACATGTGGTACATGCACAAGATAGCTCACATGCATGCTCTAAATCTACGGAATGGTCTAATAAGTTTTCACAAACAGACTTACCCTTTTCAGCCTCAAATTCGATCCCTTCTGGACAAAGATCATCATGAGGTAAGACTTTTATCTTTGGCATTAGTCATTATTTCTTAAACTTTTAAAGTCATCGACTGCCCTATGAATGGCCTCTTCGGCAAGAACACTACAATGAATTTTAATGGCGGGTAATTCTAAAATATCAACGATTTCTTGATTAGAGATATTTTGGGCTTCTTCAAGAGTCTTGCCTTTCAGCATGTCTATTAATTGACCACTAGAAGCAATAGCAGATCCACAGCCATAGGTCTTAAATCTAGCATCAACAATTCTATTTTCACCATCAATGTTTTCGCACTTGATTTGTAATTTCATTACATCTCCACAAGCTGGAGCTCCTACGATACCAGTACCAACTCTGTGAAAATCTTCATCGCCTGGCTTCCATCGTCCAACACTAGCACCCTTGGGATTTTTCAAAGTCTCTTCAAATTTATCAACTACTTTTTGTGAATATGCCATGTTTACCTCACTTAAAAAATTTTATGCCCATTCTATTTTATCCAAATCGATACCATCTTGATACATTTCCCAAAGAGGAGAAATTTCTCTCAATTGAGAGACAGAATTCTTTACAAGATTGACAGTATTCTCAACTTCCTCTTTCCTTGTAAACCTTCCAAAAGAAAACCTAATCGAGCTATGTGCAAGTTCATCTGGTCTACCGAGAGCTCTTAAAACATATGATGGTTCAAGACTTGCTGATGTACAGGCTGATCCAGACGATACTGCAATATTCTTAAGAGCCATAATTAAAGATTCTCCCTCAACAAAATTAAAAGACATATTGAATATTCCAGGAAAACTATTTTCTATAGATCCATTAACATAAACTTCTTCCATATCCTTTAAGCCGTCCCAAAGAATTGATCTGAAGTCTGTTAACCTTTGATGATCCATCTCCATTTGCTCTTGTGCAATTCTAAAAGCTTCTCCCATTCCAACTATCTGATGGGTTGGCAATGTCCCAGCTCTAATTCCTCTTTCTTGGCCGCCACCATGAAAAAGGGGTTGAAGTCTTATTCTTGGTTTTCTTTGTATGTATAAAGCTCCTATACCTTTGGGACCATATATTTTATGAGCAGAAAAAGACATTAGATCGACATTGAGATTGTTTAAATTTATTGGAATTTTGCCAGCACTTTGGGCTGCATCAACATGAAAAATAGTGCCATTTTCTCTAGTAATTAAACCTATTTGTTCAATATCATTTAGAACTCCAATCTCATTGTTGATATGCATTAGAGAAACTAAAACTGTATCTTCTCTAATTGCATCCTTTACAGCTTGAGGCGGAATAACACCATTTTCATTAGGATCCAAATATGTAACTTCGAAGTTTTCTTTTTCAAGTTGCCTACATACATCCAAAACCGCTTTGTGCTCAATTTTTGAAGTTATAATGTGCTTACCCTTAGATTTGTAAAAATAGGCAGCGCCTTTTATAGCTAAGTTGTCAGATTCAGTTGCTCCCGACGTCCAAATAATTTCTCTAGGATCGCAACTAAGTAAGTTTGCAACATTTAAACGAGCCTGTTCGACAAGTTCTTCTGCTTTCCAGCCGTAAACATGAGATCTTGAACCTGAATTTCCAAAAGCTCCTTCAAAAGACAAACAATCTTTCATTTTATCAATGACTCTGTCATCAACCGGGGTAGTTGATGCATAATCAAAATATGTTGTTTTATTTAAAAAGTTTGTTCCTGAAGAAGAGATATGACCTGAGACTTCAGAAAACTTTGATTTCAACTCGCTAACTATAATTTCTCTCTGAAGCAAAGCTTTTTCAAGATCTTTCTCTCCTGTAGACTTTCTTAAGTCATAACCCAGTTTATCTCTAAGGTACACAGGTACAGCTAGCTTTACCCACCATACATTGTTTCTTTTAAATAAATATTTTTTATCCATCTCAATTAACTGTACCACAATTTTTTGAGTAAAATAAGGTACATAATTTTTTTAATAATTAAATTTATAAACTTATTATTTTTTTATGCAAAAAAATTATAAAGCACTTGATTAACTTCCTTAATCTTAAATATTTTAATCAAGCCTAGTTGTATATCCTTTAGAGGAAGCTAAGTCCAAATTTCTTCATCTGATGGCACTACTTTATCAACGATGACTTTTCCAATTCGAGAAACATTCATAAGATGTTTGTAATCAAGATTTTCAGAAATAGAGTTGCCTCCCCAAGATCCACACCCAAGAGTTGTAGTCGGTGCAAAACCGTTTGTCAATGAACCTCCGGCAGTGGTAGAGCTTGGTTGGTTAACAACAAGTCGACTAATTGGAAGTTCTATGCCAGCCATTTGTATATTTTCTTCATCATTTGAGTGTAAGGCAGCTGAATGACCGGCACCTTCAACTAAAAGATTTGCTTTAGCCATAGCAACTGCATTTTCAAAGGTTGAATAAGGAACTATTGCGATCACTGGACAAAGTTTTTCTTTAGCAAGAACATCCTCGGTACCCGATCCTTCTGCTGGAAGTAAAATCAACCTTGCAGAGTCTGGAACTTTAATTCCTGCCATTTCGCCAACATCACTAGCTGATTTTCCGACTACATCCTTATTTAAATGTCCATCTTGAAATACTATTTCACGCAGTTTCTGTATCTGGTTCTTATCATCCGTAAACCAGACCTTACCTGTATTGGTGAATAACTCTATTGTTTGATCAAAGTTTTCTTCTGGAGCTATTACAAATTGTTCATGAGAACAAATAATTCCATGGTCAAAGGATGCTCCATCTACAATTTTTTCAACAGCATCTTTTAAATTTATATTTCTATCTATAATAACTGGAACATTCCCTGCGCCTACTCCAAAAGATGGTTTGCCAGAGGAATATGCTGATTTAACCATCGCCCCTCCTCCAGTAGCGACTACTACATCAGCAGACTGCATAAGTTGTTGGGTCTTCTCAACAGATCCATTTGTAACAACTTGAATAAGATCATCCGGGCCATTATGTGATTTTACAATTTTCATAAATTCCAAAGTTAAGTACTCAGCGCATTTTTGAGCTTTAGGATGAGAAGCAAAAATTACTGCGTTACCAGTTTTAAGAGCAAACATACCATTACACATTGGAGTAACTATGGGATTTGTGACAGGCGTAACAGCAGCGACAACTCCCATTGGTTTTGCAACGAAAACAAGATTAGTTTCAGTATCTTCACCAATAACTCCTCGAGATTTTTTGTTCTTTAAATTATTCCAGATAACGCGTGCTTTTCCCTTATTTTTGAGTATTTTATCTTCGAAGGACCCCATTTCAGTCTCTTCAACCGCCATTTTTGCCAAAGGTTCAGCATTGTCATATACGAATTTACCAATGTCTCGAACTACTGCATCTACTTGTTTTTGTGTAAATGATTCATATTCAGCTTGAGCAACACGCGCTTTCGCTACTAAATCATTTATTGAGGTTTCTTTAGATTGAGAAGTATCTTCTTTTCTCATTTTTTACTCCTATTTGGATAAGTCTTCCAGAATTATATCTTATAACTTTAAGAAGATAATAATTTGATAATGTTCAATAAATTAAGAAAAAAAGAAGTCATCATTCTAAGATGTTTTTTATTCTCTAAATATTCTTATAACGCAGAGCTGATTCTTTGCAGATCTTTATTCAAGATCTTATCGTTTTCACTATAGTCGATTGGGCAATCAATAACATGAACGCCAGGAGAATTAAGGCAACTTTCTAAAGTTTCAGTTAAGTTTTCAGAATTATCAATTCGATAACCTTTTGCACCATAGGCATCTGCATATTTAACGAAATCTGGATTTTCAAAACTTAAACCAAAATCAGAAAAACTCATATTTTCTTGTTTCCATTTAACCATTCCATAGGCTTTGTCATTAAGAATAACCACAGTTAGATTAACACCAAGTCTTACAGCAGTCTCTAACTCTTGACTATTCATCATAAAGCCGCCATCTCCGCATACTGAAATAACTTTTTTATCTGGAAAAATCATTGCAGCTGTAATTGCAGAAGGCAGACCAGCTCCCATACTCGCAAGCGCATTATCTAATATGACAGTATTCTGATGCAGTGCAGGATAACCTCTTGCAAACCAAAGTTTATAAACACCATTATCCATAGTAATTATTCCATCAGCTGGCATCACTTTTCTTATTTGACGAACTAAAAATGGAGGAAAAATAGGAAATCTATCATCATCTCTAATTTTTTCAGAATGTTCTAAATGAGCTTTTCTTGTCAAAAGCATTTTTGAAAAATCCCACTGAGGATTTACTTTTATTTTTTCTTTAATTTGCCATATAGCATTTGCTATATCTCCAGTCACCATCAATTGCGGGAAATAAATACCATTAACATTTGCTGTTATGTGATCAATATGGATGACCTTAGTTCCTTCTTTCTCACGCATAATAAAGGGAGGTTTTTCAAAATTATCCTGACCAACTGTAATAATTTGATCTGATTCTTGTATGGCTCTGTGAACAAAATCTCCATTACTTAAAGCAGCACACCCAAGAAAATTTTCATGCCTTTCATTTAAGGCGCCCTTACCAAGTTGTGTTGTTATAAAAGGAATTTTTGTCTTTTCAACAAATTCCAATAACATGTTACTCGTACTAGTTCTATTTGCTCCTCCACCTAAAACCAAAATAGGTTTTTTAGACCTTTCTATTAACTCTACTGCTTGATTTATTGATTTTTCATCTGGTATCGGTCGACGCACAATACTTTTTAATAATGGTCTTCGCCTTGTTTCTTCACTTGCAATGTCTTCAGGTAATTCCAGATGAACTGCTCCGGGTCTTTCTTCTTCCGCCAGCCTAAAAGCCTCCCTTACTTCTGAAGCAATCATGTTTGCTGAGGATATTTGATGAGTATACTTAGTTATAGGCTGCATAAGATCAACGACATCTAATATTTGAAACTTTCCTTGCTTAGTATTTTTTATAGGTTTTTGTCCAGTGATCATTACTAAGGGCATTCCGCCTAATTGAGCATAAGCTGCTGAAGTTACAAGATTGGTTGCTCCCGGCCCAAGAGTTGTAAGGCAAACTCCGGCTTTACCTGTCAACCTGCCATATGTTGCAGCCATAAATCCTGCACCTTGTTCGTGCCTAGTAAGGATTAATTTAATTTTGTTTGACTTAGACAAACATTCTAAAAAATCTAGATTTTCTTCTCCTGGAAGACCAAAGATATACTCTACACCCTCCTCTTCTAGACATTTAATAAAAAGTTCAGCGCCTTTGATTTTTTTTGGATTCTGCAAAAAACTCATTAAACTCAGGTGAGGTTGATACCAATTCTATGTGCTATTTCTTGATACGATTCAACTACATCGCCTAGACCCAATCTAAATCTGTCTTTATCAAGCTTTTCTTTGGTATCCTTATCCCAGACTCTGCAACCATCAGGGGTAAATTCATCCCCTAAATAAATTTGTCCATTATTTTTGCCAAATTCCAATTTAAAATCTACCAAAATTAAATCAGCAGAATCGAATAGTTCAATTAAAAATTTATTAATTTCTAAAGTTAAGTCCTCAAGAATTCTTATTTCGTCTCTATTAGCCCAGCCAAAGGCAACAATATGATTGTCATTTATCATTGGATCTCCTAAATCATCATCCTTATAGAAAAACTCAAATATGGGATGCTCAAATTTTTTACCCTCTTCAAGACCAAGTCTTTTGCATATACTGCCCGCGGCATAATTCCTTACAACGCATTCAATTGGAAACATATCCAAATTCAAGACTAAACTTTCATGATCGTTAAGCTCTTCCAGAAGGTGACAAGCAACACCTTTTTTCTCTAAATAATTCATAATAAAATTATTAAATCTATTATTTACGGTGCCCTTACCAGCTAACTGTTCTATTTTTTTTCCATCAAATGCAGATGTATCATCAGTGAAATCCATCACAAGTTTAGTTTCATCAGCTGTCTTATATAGTTCTTTGGCTTTTCCTTTTGTTAGTAACTCTTTTTTTTCCATTTTAATTCACGATAAGGATTGATTTATTTGAGAAATAATCTCTTCTGATAAGTCTAAATTCTCTGTATCCAAGTTAGTAGAAATTAGGCATTCTTTAGTGCTCAGTTCTTTAACTAAAATCTCTACACTCGTAATATCAGGTCTTCGATCAAGTAAAGATCTTTTCAATGAATATTCTAGATAAAATTTTCCTTCATTTCTATCTTCATCAATTATTTTATAGCCAGCAAGTAATAACGATCTTCTTAGCGCAGCCCAAGCTCTTGCAAAATTTATTCTTAATTTTATTTTTGATAGGCCTGAAATTTCATCTGTAATTACTTCAGTTTTATTACTAGCATTTAAATTCAGAGCTACTAACGAAGTTCCTGTTGTTGGACCGGAAGATGATAAATATTCATAAAATTCATTTATTAAATTATCTAATGTATTTTCTTTAGACGATATAATTTCCCAAGAATTGTTTACTCTTTTGAGTTGAGAAACAAAGATTTCAGAACTTGACTGTTGCAAACCTCTTTCAATTTTAAATACAAATTTTGATTGAATATTGTTCAGATTAAAAACTTTTGAATCGATAGTTCCGCTGTTTGGATCAAAAGAATCTAAACCGAGATTATTCTTATTTTCGAGAAATTCAATTGTCATTGGCCAAGCGGCGCTAGGCTCTAATCCCAAATATACCCATCTTATTTCTCCAAGTTTATGAAGTCTTATTTCACTCGAAGAGGCTGCAGAAAAAAGTTGTTTTGGTCGTGGAGTAGAGTCAATTTTCTGAGCATTAAGAATTTCAATTTTTCCAGATATCGGATACTTATCTAAAATAAACGCAGGATCTTCAATAACATTCTTGTCTGTAAGAATAGCTTCATTTACAGAAGCGTCGACTATTTCAATTTCTTGAAAATTATCCTCTAAATTTTTTGTAGCACACGCAAATACAAAAAGAAAAACGAATGATATTAGTAAGCTCTTCATAATTTAAATTAAACTTAATTCTTTAAGTGAACTTTTTACTGACTCTTTAAAAGAATCATTAAGTTCCACCAAAGGCAATCTTATGCCATTTTTTATTAAGCCCATTTGATAAAGAGCCCATTTTACAGGAATAGGGTTGGATTCGCAGAATAAGTTATCATTAAGATTTTTTAGACGGCTATCTAATTCTTTAGCTTTAGAAAAATCACTTTGCACAAGATTACAAATTTGTGAAACAACTCCAGGTACTACGTTAGAAGTGACTGAAATTGTTCCATGTCCTCCTAGTTTTAAAAACTCCAAAGAAGAAAAATCATCTCCAGAATATAAAGAAAAGTTATTTTTATTTATATCGGCTTCACATAATTTTAAAACCTCAGAAAGATTTTTCATATCACCGGTAGCGTCTTTTATTCCGATTATATTTTGATGAGAAGATAACCTTCTTACAGTGTCAGGTTCTATGAAGCTAGCGGTCCTAGATGGAACATTATAAAGAATTTGAGGAATATCTACTTCATCAGCTATCTTTGCATGATGGCAATAAATACCCTCTTGTGGAGGTTTGTTGTAATAGGGTGAAACCAATAAAGCAGCGTCTGCTCCAGAGTTTTTTGCTCCTTTTGTTAAGTGAAGAGCTTCCTCAGTTGAATTTGCTCCTGTACCTGCAATGACAAAGACTCTTTTGTCAGATATTTTCACAAAAAATTCAATTAATTTTATATGATCCTCAAAGTCGATGGTTGCCGACTCTCCTGTAGTACCTACAGCGACTAATCCAGAAATTCCCGAATCAATTTGAAAGTTAATTAGCTTTTCGAGAGATTCATAATCTAACTCTCCTTTTTCATTCATAGGAGTAACCAGAGCTGTAATAGAACCTTTAATTGACATTAATCTTTTTAATACTTTTTTAATCGATGTTATTATTTCATATCTTAATAAATCTTGATTGAAAAAATGAAAGTAGGTACAAAAATAAAAAACTTTAAAGCAGAAATGACCGGAAGAGGCAATTTTAATTTAGCTGACTATAAAGGTAAGAATGTAATTATTTATTTCTATCCTAGAGATAATACTCCTGGGTGTACTTCGGAAGGAGAAGATTTTAGAGATAACTACAAACTTTTCAAAAAAAAGAAAACGGAAATTTTTGGCGTTTCGAAAGATTCAGTAAAATCTCATGAGGGTTTTAAAAATAAATTTAATTTTCCCTTTGAGCTAATTTCTGATCCTGAAGAAAAGGTTTGTAAAATCTTTGATGTCATTAAAGAAAAAAGCATGTATGGCAAGAAATATATGGGTATCGAACGAAGTACTTTTTTGATAGATTCCAAAGGAAAGCTAATCGAAGAGTGGAGAAAAGTTAAAGTTAAAGGGCATGTTGAAGAAGTTTTGTCTATTTTAGATTAGCTAATCGACTCATCTTTTGTTGGCCAAGCAACTAAAATTGCTCTGAGAAAAGTTGCAATAGGTATTGCCAATAGAAGCCCCCAAAAACCCCATATTCCTCCAAAAATTAAAACTGCAGTGATAATAATGACTGGGTGTAATTTTACTTCTCTACCTAATAGTAAAGGCATAAGAACATTTCCGTCTAATGCCTGAATGATCAAATAACTTGTAATAAAAATATAAAAACTTGAGTCAAGTCCCCATTGAAAAAGGCCAATTAAAACTACTGGAATAGTAACTAAAATTGCCCCAACATATGGGATTAAGACTGATAAACCTACTAGAATTGCTAATATGATTGAGTAATTAACCTCTTGAAAATAAAAAACGAAACCTGTTACTAGAGCAACAATAA
>PADT01000050.1 GCA_002700465.1 Flavobacteriaceae bacterium
ATAAAAGATCTCCATCTTCAGCGGCTTTTCTTATTGACTTATCTGAATCCAAAATCCATTTAATTTTTGTTCCAGAAAAGTAAGCATCTAATAATAAACCTGTTTTATTATAAAAGGTATTTGCTTTTCCTAAATGATCTAACTCATCACAAAATGTAGCAGTTCTTCTATCTTGCCAAACTATTGCATTATATACAGGTTTTCCAGTATGTTTGTTCCATACAACTGTTGTTTCTCGTTGATTTGTTATTCCAATGGAATCAATTTCATCAACACTAATATTAGATTTGTTTATTACATCGTGAATCGCTTTTAATTGAGTATTCCAAATTTCAATTGGATCGTGTTCAACCCAAGATTCTTTTGGAAAAATTTGAGTAAACTCAAATTGTGATATAGAAATTTGAATTCCATTTTTATCAAATAAAATAGCTCTTGAACTAGTTGTTCCTGCATCGATGGATAAAATATATTTTTTCATAAAATTTAATTATTCAATTATTAATTCATCAGCAAATATCCAGGAGGGTAAATCAGCTCCGTGGTGCCATATAGGTGCTTTACTGATGTTGTCTGCTATTATTTTTATATATCTTGTTTTTAAATTCTTTGCATCAATAGAAAATGTTTGAATATCGTTTACTTTACTTTTTGGAGATAAATCAAATTTATTAAACGCTTTCCCTAAACTTTTCCACTTTATATTATCATCAGAGTGTAAAAACTCCACTTGCTCTGGAAAAAAAACAATATGATTTGTTACTTGTAGAAAATTAATACTAATAGATTTTATTTCTTTTATTTGATCCAAATCTACAACTGCATTTAAATCATTTCCCTCAAAACCTAACCAGTTAGAATAAAAACTATTACCACCCAAAGCACCATCAGTTAATACTTTAGGATCTTCGTTTGCATATTTTTTCGGAAATGTTAGAAGAGTAATATTTTTTAAACTTGCAAGATTTTCTTTAACTGCAGTCTTCAAGGCATTTTTATAGTTAATTACATAATCAGAAACTGTAAAACCCATTTCGTTCATCAACGTAATATTATTATTAATGCAAGTATTTTTAAAATCATTAAGTCTATCGATCAATTTTGGATTAATGCTTTTTAAACCGTTTTCTACATTAGTTAATTGAAATAAATCAGAAAAGTTTTTTCTGTAAGATTCCAAAATTGCATAATCTATAGAAATTTTCGATCTAAGAATTCTTTTGTAGTAATCTGAATCAAACTCAACACTGCTTAAAGCCTTGTTAAACAACATATCATAGTTTATTAGATTTTCAGGACTTAAAAAAGAGTCAAATGCTTGAGAAGGATCACCATATAAGAAAAGAAAAAAAGAAGTGTTATCGATCTGATTTTGTATATTATTTACGTATTCAGAAATATACTCCCCACCACTTCCATAATACCTGTTATTAAATTGATTTAAAAGAAATTGAAAATCTAAATTAGGATCCCAAAGCAGCTTTGCCATAATATAACTTCTAAGTTCAAACAACTCACTGTTATTATTCGAATGTTGTTCAAAAATCCACTTTGCATTATTATCAACAAAAAGATTTAAGTTTGGTTTTAAGGTTCCCCAATTTGGAAAAGGTGCCAAGAAATTTGTAAACTGGGTAGTATAATCCCAAATTCTAATATTATCGGTTAATTGTGACCAACCTTTTAAATCAGAGCTAAAATCTTTACATCCTCTTTCTATTGGAACACTTCTATCACATTCAATAGAGCATAATGTTATTAAAACATTTTCAATAGGTTTAACTTTAGGTGGTTTTCTGGTGTATTGGTAAGCTAGTGTTGATATTGTTTTATCTGGAAAAGATTTAGCTACTTCATTAACAAAGTGAATCATTGTTCCAGCAGGACTCCCTTCTTTAATATCAATTTTTGAACACTTATCACATTGACAATATTGGGTGTTATCATCTTGACTGACTGAGATTACATCTGAGGCAGGAAACTTATTGAAAAAAGAATTTACACTGTCTTTTACTATCTTTAAAACATCAGGATTTGTTAAACACAGCTGAGTAGGCAGTCTCTTATTACCTCTTAAGGCATAATATTCTGGATTTTTTTCGTAAAAAACATTGTAAGGAAGAAAGCGATGAAAAGTATGTACTCTAGCGTTTGGCACATATCTAGGAAATGCTTCATTTGTGACTTTTAATTTGTCAGCAAAAATTGAATCCTTATAAAACAACTTTGAATGAACTGTTCTAGTCAATACAGGTGGTTCATAAAAATAAGAGTAATTAGTGGGGATATTTATTGATTTCAAATCATCGTAGTATGTGAAATCAGTTGACAACCAATTTACATTCAGAAACTTTTCTATAAAATCATAAGTTGCATAGTATAAATTTGTCTTGTTATTAGCCGAAATTGTAATTAGGGAGTCCTTATAATTTATAGAAATAAAGTCTTTATTGTAATCAGTTTTTTCAATTAGAATTATAGATCTATTTTTTTGTTTATCTGAAACCTCCAAGGTCAAACCTAAAGTTTTGTTTAAATAAACATTTAGAGTATCCGCAACATCTGAATAATCACTAACAATATTATACTTAGATAGGGTTGGAATATCGATTGGTACTTTATTTTCGGAACACGAAAAAATAAGAAATGAAATTATAAAATACAGCTTTTTCATATGAAAACTATAAGTTAAGAAAACTATTTAAATATTAAATCTAGAGGTGGAAAAAAATTAACCTTTTCTTCAAACAGAAATAATGACGTTACAAGAGATACAAACTTATTTATAGCCGATTGGCAGGATTAAATTAATTACTTTTTTTAAATATTAATTTAAAGTTGATTTTTGCTAAGTCATCCATTTTGACAAGCATTAAAGAAGGTAATTTAATATCAAAATCTGTAAGAATAATCGAAAAACTTCCTTCAATAGTTAAGGTATCATTTTCCTGATTAATTTTAGCATTAACTATTTTATCAACTTTTTTTCCATGAAAATCTAATTCGCCATTGAGCTGAATATTATTAGAAGTTTGTAAAATTTCATCTGAAAAAAACTTAACACTTGGAAAGTTTAAAGCATTTAATACTCTGATTGCATTAGAATCTCTATTACTAATTCCACTGTCAAAATCAGCTATATTTGCTGAAATAGCAATCTTACTTTTAGATTGTTCCAGAAAAACTCCCTTTATATTTTTATTAATTCCCGACCATGCATGAAGAAGATGTTTAGCGTTATACTCAATAACAGACTGTTCAGTATCCAGCATCCATTTATTTTCATTTTGGGCCGATAAATTAGAAAATGAAATAAAAATTAAAAGGACTATAGTTCTGTGCATAATTAAAATTTAATAACTAAAACAGCAGTTGCATAACTAGCAAAAGCGGTATATGCTGCAGCTTTATGATTACTTTTATTTTTGTCTTTATAATAATTTGTTGCAATCATTGCTGAAAAATGTACGGTTGCTAAAATTTTATGAGCTTTAATAGAATTGAAACCTTTAACTTTTTTATTAATTAAAGGTGGGGGTGAAAATAATGATAGACCAGCCCCAGTAAAATAACCAATATTTACAACCTTACCCATAGTATTGTGAGTGCTTCTCAAACTTTCATCTCCATTATACAACTTCCCACCAATTATACCTTGAGCTATCATCGATGCTAATGTTAAATAACCAATAGCTTGGTGAGTTGTTAACATTGTCTTTCTTATTTTAAGTTCCTTTTGTCTATTTTCTAAATTGAGAGGAGAAATACCTGTTTTTCGAAATAAACCTTTTTTTCCCCAAAGTAAACTTTGTGTAAAAATCATTTTTTCAGGAAGTAACTCAATTTTCTTTTCCTCTTGTTCAATCATATTAAACAAATCATCTTTTTCTTGAGAAAATGAAAAAGAACAAATCAGAAAAACAAACAATATTATATAATTACTTTTCATATTACCTTATTATATCGTCCAAGCTCTTCCATTAGTGGTTTCTTGTAAATCAACACATCCCTTTTGTTCACCAGGAACAGGTCTAAATACTAATATGTTTTCACCTATATATTGATTAGTTTTAAAAGCGTTAATTAAAAGTTTTCTAAATGAATTTAGAAAAACAAATGAAAGTGATTCACCGTTATTCATAAAGTTATTAATCCAAATATCATGCTTAGATTTATTTCTTACCAAAAAATAATCTAATAATGAATTTAAAGTGGTTAAATCAATCTGACTTAAATTTGATGATTTTAAATACTCGGATTTAAACCCATCAAAAGAATTATTAAATATTTTTTTTTCATCTTTTGATAAAACTTTTGAAATATAAGTGTCAACAAATCTTAAAAGATTTAATTCCTTTGCTCCTGGTATTTCATTTGAGCTGGGTATTATTAAATCAGAAAGTTCAGATAAAAAAGGAATATGTTCATTTTTAAAAAATACTAGGTTCCAACCTAAGTCACTTTGACAAGACTGAAATAAACTAATGGTAAATGGAGTAACAGCTAATGTTCCAACTCCTATTCCAACTTTTTTTAAATAATCTCTTCTGTTCATTATTAAATTTTATTGTTTTTAAGTTCCTTGACAGCATTATCAACTGCCCTTGCAGTTATAGCCATGTAAGTTAGGGATGGATTTACATTTCCAGAAGATGTCATACATGATCCATCAGTAACATATACATTTTTTACTGAATGAATTCGATTAAAAGCGTTAAGAACTGAAGTTTTAGGATCTCTTCCCATTCTTGCGGTACCCATTTCGTGAATACCTAATCCTAAACCATATGAACTTTCATATGGTTTAACATTTTTAAAGCCAGCCTTATCCAGCATTTCCATCGCTTGAAATTGCATGTCTTTTCTCATGTTTAATTCGTTCTCTCTAAGTTTAGCATCAAAAGTTACAGTAGGAAGTCCCCATTTATCAGTTTTATTATAATCTAAAAAAATCTTATTATCGTGATACGGCAGTACTTCTCCAAAACCATTTAGACCCATTGTCCATTCACCTGGTTTTATAACTGCTTGCTTCAATTTTTCACCATAGGATGCTTCTTTTACATATTCACTCCAATCTGTTCTGCTTGCTCCACCTTGATAACCATATCCTCTTAAAAAGTTTTTGTTTTTAGTTTTACCACCAATGTTTTGAAATCTTGGAATATAAATACCATTTGGTCTTCTTCCAGTATAGTATTTATCTTCAAAACCATCAAATGTAGCATCCGCTCCAATTTGAAAATGATGATCCATGATATTATGACCAAGTTCACCGGAATCATTCCCAAGTCCATTTGGAAATCTATTAGATTTTGATTGCATTAAAATAGAAGTAGTAGGTACAGTGGAAGCACACATGAAAATAATTTTAGATTTAAATTCATAAGTCAAATTAGTTTCTGAATCTATAACCTTGACGCCTGTTGCTTTTTTCTTTGACTCGTCATAAATTATTTCATATACAATTGAATTAGGTCTCAATGTCATATTTCCAGTTGCTTCAGCTGCTGGGAGAGTAGAAGAATTACTACTAAAGTAGGCTCCAAATGGACATCCTCTTCTACATCTGTTTCTAAATTGACAATTTAATCTGCCTAGTCCTGGTTTTGTTCCTTCAGTTATATGAGCAACTCTTCCAATTGTCATGTGTCTATTCGAATATTCTTCAGAAATTGATTTTTGTAAAACTTTTTCAACACAATTTAATTCCATTGGTTTAAGAAGTTTTTGATTTGGAAATTGATTTAAATTTAAATTCTCTCCACTAACTCCAATATAATTTTCAACGTAATCATACCATGGTGCTAAATCTTTATATCTAATTGGCCAATCAACACCATATCCATCCTCTTTATTAGCTACAAAATCAAAAGGAGTTAATCTATAACTTTGTCTTGCCCAAAGCAGTGACCTTCCTCCAACATGATATCCTCTAATCCAATCAAATCTTTTTTTCTCATTGTAAGGATGTTCAATATCATCAACAAAGAAATCTTTTGTTGATTCCGTATTTACATAACCTGTTCTACTTTGTTTGGGTTGTCTTTTTTCAATTTCTTGAGTAATAACATCACCTGCGGGAAATTCCCAATCTTCTTTATTAGCTGTCTTATAATCCTCTACATGTTTTATCATTCTTCCTCTTTCTAAAACAAGAGTTTTTAACCCTTTTTCACAAAGTTCCTTTGCAGCCCATCCACCACTTATTCCAGTCCCAATTACAATTGCATCATAATTCATTTCCATAAAATCTAATATATTAATTATTGCTTAACAATTGGTAGTGTTATACTTGAGGGATATTTTTTTGAATGATGAATTGTGTTTCTAGCTATAATTCCTTTGGATTCATTAAAATTATCACCGCCAGTATTTAAATTTCTAGCAAACCTTGGAAAATTACTGCTCGAAATTTCAATTCTAATTTTATGGTTTTTCTTAAAATAATTACTGGTTGACATTTGGGATAAATCTACTTTGTATACATTTCCTTTTTCCATAAATACTTCTTTATCATAACCTTCCCTGTATCTAACTCTTTGAATTGTCTCATCAATATTATAAGCTGTTCCATCAGGATAGACATCTATTAACTTAATAGTTATGTCCGTGTCTTTCACATCAGACGAAATATAAATTGAAGAATTAATAAATCCTGTGACTTCAAATCCATTTTTTAGAGTTTCTGAAGTGTAAACAAGTACGTCGTCCCTTGTTTCAATTTCTTGTTGATCAAATGCTCCTCCTTTTACAGCATTACCCATACAACATACTCCTCCTCCGTTCGAAGTTACTGGATCCAATGGGTTGTAAATAAACGAATCTGATTTATTATTGATTTTTCTTTTTAGAGTGGTTAGTTTTCCATCACCATACATAGTATTAGCACTACCATTACTGCTTAAATAAAAAGTTGTCATCTCGATATTTTCTGGTGGCCAAACTTCAGAACTTTGCCATTTATTAGAACCCATAGTATAGTATTGAACTCTTGGTGTATTTTCTTTAAAATCGTTTTGCTTTTCTTTTAGCATTAAATCAAACCAATCATAAATCTGTTCATCATAATTTAATCTTGCATCTCCCACACTTCTTTCACCAACAATTGTATTTTCAGTGGCTCTAGTAAATCCACAATGCAATGTAGGAGCTATAACCAAATACTGATTATCATTTACGAATTGATCTACTGAATTTTTTCTAACATGATTAAATAAAGCAATGTTTGGAGTTGTTGCAACATCATACCACGAAACAAACCAAAAACTTGGAACTCCAAAATCCATATTGTCGTGGTATAAGCCTCCTTTGTACCAATCTTTATCGTTTGGCTTTCTTTTTATCATTTTATCAAAAATCTCTTTCTTTCCTCCAACGTTTTTTAGAAGATCTTGTAGTGGTAAATGTTTAATTTTTTTAGCCCAATCAACTGGTGGGTTTTCAGGTGCTAAATCATAAAATCTTGAAATTCTAATTAAATCTTCTTGGGATGCACCTGCAGGAATTCTTGGCTTAAACTTATCATGTTCAACTCCATATAACCATGTTCCAAACAACAATTGTTCTACTCCTCCTCTATACCAATTTCCTTGTTCAAAAAAATCATCAACTCTTCCTACTCCAGCACCAAAACCCTGAGGGACCATAGCAGCATGAGAAGGATGATCTAAAGCTGCAACCGCCATTTGCCATTCAGCAGTTGAGGAGCATCCAAGAGTACCTATTTTACCATTAGACCAAGATTGTTCACTCATCCATGAAAAAGCATCATATCCATCTGTTAAAGGGACTCCTAAAATATCCCATTCACCTTCACTAAAATATCTACCTCTTTCGTTTTGAACAACATAAGCATATCCTCTTTTTAAAGCTTCATAAGCTCTTTGGTGTGTACGGTTTTTTTCTTCACCATCTCCCCAAGAATTAAAATTGTAAGGGGTTCTTGAAAAAATTATTGGAACCTTTTTATCAGATCTTGGAATATAAATGTCAGTAGCTAGCCTAACACCATCTCGCATAGGCATCATAACTTTTTGTTCAAGGGTTCCAATTTCATTTATTTTAGACAGTATATCATCTTGAGAATTAACAAAACTTGAGCTAAAAAGTATAGTAATTAAAACCAGTATATTATAAAGATTCTTCATATATTAAAATTATTATTTAAGTTAACAAATAGATTTTTATATGAAAGCTTTGATTCCAGAAATATTGCAAATTTTTTCAGCTTTCTCGTTTATTTTTTATGGAATCATGTCTTTCACATCTAATATAATGAAATCTGAATTCAATCGTTGGGGTATTTCTAAATTCAGAGTCGTAGTTGGTTGCGCTCAATTAACGGGTGGATTTGGTTTATTTTTAGGTTTTTATTTTCCTTTAATGACACTATTATCTTCTTTAGGCCTTACAGTGTTAATGTGTTTGGGTTTTATTTTAAGATTAATTGTTAAAGATGGAATTATTAAATCTAGTCCAGCATTTATTTATATTATAATAAACTTATTTATATTACTTAATTATTTAAATATTGATTTTTGAAAAAAACAATTGCAATTGCTGGAGCAACTGGTTTTATAGGACAATGGTTTATTGAAAAATACAAACATGAGTTCAATATAATTGCCTTAAGTAGAAATAAAATAAAGTATCCTGATTCAACAGACGTTAATTGGAAACAAGTTGATTTATATTCTATTTCTAGTACAACAAAAGCTTTACGTGGTGCGGATATAGCAATTTATCTTGTTCATTCAATGATGCCTTCAACAAGGTTAAATCAAGGTGATTTTGAGGATACTGATATATTGTTAGCTGACAATTTTTCAAGAGCTGCACAGGACTGTAATTTAAAGCAAATTATATATGTGGGTGGGATACTTCCAAAAGATGACCACACTATATCCAAACATTTAAAATCAAGATACGAAGTTGAAAAAACACTAGGTTCTAGAAACATCCCACTTACTTCAATTAGAGCTGGTATAATAATAGGTCCTAACGGATCCTCATTTAGAATAGTTCAGCAACTTGTTAAAAATCTACCATTAATGGCATGTCCTGAATGGACAAAATCATTAAATCAACCAATTGATATTTTAGACGCTCTTCAAATTATAAGATGGTCTGTTGGAAATGAGTCAACATTTAATAAACCTGTAGAAATTGGCGGAAATCAAATAATAACCTACATGGACTTATTAAAGATAACCGCAAAAAAAATGAATAAAAGAAGGCTTATATTTTCATTATCATTTATAACTATTGGGTTATCTAAACTATGGGTAAGTTTAATTACAGGAACTAGTAAGTTTTTAGTTTCTCCTCTAGTAGAAAGCTTAAAACATAAAATGACATTGAATCCAGAAAATATTGTAGATCTACCAATTGATTATATAAGTGTAGAAAACAGTGTAGATAAAGCTTTATATCCAAAAGAAAGGATTCCAAAAAATCCAGAATTTTATCCTAGAAAGAAAAAAGAAAATACTGTTAGAAGTGTTCAAAGAATAGCTAATCCGAGTAATAGATCTATGGATTTTGTTGCAAGAATTTATCCAATTTGGTTAAAAAAAAGATTTGCTGATATATTGAAAGCCAATTATGATGGAAACTTTATAAAATTTAGTTTTTTAACGATTACTCTTTTAGAGCTTAAAGTGATAAAATCTAGAAGTGATGATAATAGAAAATTATTTTATATCACTGGTGGATGGCTTGTAAAAAGAACTTCGCATGGATGGTTAGAGTTTAGGTCAGTATTAAACAACGAATACATGATTGCAGGAATTCATGAGTATGTCCCTAATTTACCATGGTATATTTATAAGTATACTCAAGCAAAACTACATTTAGTAGTAATGAAAAGATTTGAAAAATTTTTATTAAGTGTTCCTAAAAAATATTCAAAAAACATTAAACAAAATTAAGATTCCAACCTTTCTCATACTCTCTAGACCAAAACTTTTTCTTTATTTTTTTGTCAATAATATTACCGTTTTGTGAATCAATTTTAAAAGATTTTCCAGATCTGTGTGCCAGATTAGCATAATGTACCATACTTTGACTAATCACAGCATCATTTATAGGTGAATTAAGTTTTTCTCCATTTCTTATTGAATTAAAAAAATTTCTAAAATGTTTAGTTGTCATGTTTCCACCTCCACCTAGTTGAATGCCAGATTCTTTATCATCTGAAATACTATTTTTAATTTCTTTTCCATTTAAATCATAAACAGTATAACCATTTCTGTTTACTAAAGCAGAACCCATTGATCCATATATCACTGTGCCTCTTCCACCCAATGTTCTACTAAAGTGAGCATTTCTACTATGACAGTTCCAATCAATTTTCAAGTTATTTGGGAAATGAAATTTTGCTTCCATTGTATCATACATAGTCCAACCATCATCAATAAAATGATTTTTACTTGAATATACATCAACACTTTCAGGATAATGAACGTCAAGTGCCCATCTTGCAATATCAAGTTCATGAGTGGCATTATTTCCAGCTTCTCCAGTACCAAAATCCCATCCATACCACCTCCAATTATAGTCCCATGTATCAAAAGTGTAAGATTTTCTCTTTGATGGTCCTTGAAATAAATCCCAATCTAACCCATCTGGGATTGGAGCTTTTATTTGATTAGGTACTCTTGGTCTATTATTATTATAATATGCTTCTGCTTTATTTAGATCTCCAATTATACCATTGTGAAGTAATTTTATAAGATCTGCTGTTTCATAAGATGATCTTTGTTGATTACCCATTTGAACCGATTTATTATAATAACTCTGATAATTGACTAGAAGCTCACTCTCTCTTAAATTATGACTGCATGGCTTTTCAAGATAAATATGTTTCCCAGCCTCCATTCCTTTACAAGCTGCGTAAGTATGCCAATGATCTGGTGTGGCAATAATTAAAGCATCTACGTCTTTATCTTCAATTATTTTATGAATATCTTTCTCAGAGCTTACTTTTTGTTTAGTCAAATTATAATATCTCTGATTGGCCTTATCAAGTTGCTTATTCATAACATCACAAAAATATTTAATCTCAACATTTTTCATTTTTAAAGATGAGTTTAACAACCCTGGAAATCTTCTTCCAAGTCCTTGAAAAGCTAAAGTAATTCTATCGTTTGATCCTAAAATTCTAGAATAACTTTTTGCAGATGAATTATAAAAAGGAGAAAGCAAAGATGCTCCTATGATTCCCATTGATGATTTTTTGATAAAGCTTCTTCTGTTTTTCATTAGGTAAGTTTAAAATTCTCTTATTTTAATATTTTTGAATGATACTCTATCTCCATGATCTTGTAAAAGAATATGTCCAGATTTTAATTGACCAAAATTTTCCCATTTAGAGTATTTACTATATTCAACTAAAGCTTTAAACATTTGAGAAAACCTATTGTATTCAAGAACTTTAATGTTATCAAGCCAATGTTCAACATGCCCATTGTTTACTATAATTCTGGCTCTGTGCCATCTTTCTGGATGCACAGGCCTTTTGGATCTTTGTTCATTTAAGTTTTCAGCTTCAATTAAATCATATAATGATCCAACTGTTCTGTTTTTTTTAATTCCTTGCTTATGAAAATTCCAATTTCCATTTGAATATTCTAAAACTTTAAATTTTTTGTTAGCGTCAGGATGATTTTTATCGTCTAAAATTTGAAATTCAAGTCCAATTGAGGAACCTGCACCCTTATTTTGATTAGTATCAACAAAATATTTAATTCCACTATTTGCACCTTTTGATATTTTAAAATCTAATTCTAGTTCGAAATTTGAAAATTTTTCAAGAGTTACTATATCTCCTCCGTTGTTGGATTCAGAGCCATCACTATCTAAAACTGTTAAAACATTGTTTTTTATAGACCATCCGGTTTTAGGAAAAACATCAAGCTTAGCTCCCCTCCATCCATCATATGTTCTTCCATCCCATAAAAATCTCCAATTATTTTTTATTTGATTTTCACTTAATATATTATCAACATTATTAATTTCTGTAGCATAATCTTCAGATTCAGATAAATATTGAGTTAAATTATCAGTTAATATTTTTATGTTTTTCCATTTAACTATTTTACCAACTAAAGACTCTTCATTAATATTATGAATTTGAAGAGCTATAAATCCTTTTTTTGAAAGAGGGTCCAATAAATTAGTGCACTGAACACCGTTAATCCAAGTTTTTATAGAATTACCAACTGCTTCAATTCTAGCCTTATTCCACTTGCCATTTTTAAATGCTTTTCTTCCTTTTTCGTTTCTAGTTATTGGATATAGAAAAAAGTTTTTTCTTGACTGATCGTATATTCCCCCAGACCAACCTCTATTTTCATTTGTATCTAATTCAAATTGATAGCCGAAAACTCTACTATGTTCGGGAACATTATTATTACTTGAACTTCTAAATTGAACACCTGAATTCAAACCATTATCAACA
>PADT01000051.1 GCA_002700465.1 Flavobacteriaceae bacterium
CAACGAACGTCACAAGTCAATATTCTGCTACTTCAACGAACTTTTCATCTAAAACCAAAGGAACTGATATTAGTGTTGATGATTCAAAAAAAATAGGTGTTATTGTAAATAAAGATTTGATAGTGACTGATGTTCTTGAAAAAAATTATTTTCCTTCTCCTTATTACGGAGTTGAAATTAGATTTGTGGATGAATAATTACTGTATTGGTAAGAAAGATGTTAAGTTTATTTAACATATCATTTTACCAATAAATTTGAAACTGATGACTCTGGAGAGTTTACTGGGTTAGTATGGGCTCAACAAGGTGAAAATTTTTTGAGAGGAACACTTCAAGGTGTTTGGAGACGAAAAGGTCAATTATTTGAATTAATTACTTTGGATAACATAAATGACGGAAACACTATTCTAGCTGTCGGAAAACTTAATTTTGCAACAAGAACTTTAAAATTTGATGCAAGCGTAGTTGAGTAAATCTTTTAATAGTTTATTTAAAAAAACTCTTTCTTAACTGAAAGAGTTTTTTCTTTTAATACACCAGAATCAAAAAAACCAAACTTTACGAACTGTAATTCAAATTAGGCATATCTTCATATTTTAAAGTAAAGCAGGAAAAGGACCAGCTATTAAACCCAAAGCAACTATAACACCGATTGCAATATATCCATGCTTATTGTAGCCTGTGATCATATGGAAAGTTTTATAGTGTTTTTTATTTGAAATGATTTTTCCAAATTTATCGAAAATGATTGTTCTATTACTTTTGAACTGGCTACTGTACTCATATCTCCAAGTTTGACTTTCTTCAAAATTTTCAACCATTGAAGGTTTTCCATATTTTGATAGAATTAGCTCTTTTGCATTATCACTTTTTGCATACAGAGGTCTATTTATAGTTGATGAGCAGCTATATGCTGAAAAGAGAATAACAAACAAAATTAGAATTGGTTTTTTCATTTTTCTAATATACAAAACATACGATAAAGAATGTTGTTTAAAAGAAGTTTGCGATTAAATATTTTTTTGGTTTTGGTGTAAATAAAATTTGGTACATTCATAACATATTAAAATCACAAAAAACTTTACAACAATGGAAAAAGTATTAGTTACAGGAGCTACTGGATTTATAGGGCTGCATTGCATTAATCAACTTTTGAATCAGGGCTACGCCGTCAACGGATCTTTAAGATCCCCTGAGAGAAAAGACGAAATATTTGATGCCCTTAAAAATAATAACACACCCACTGATAACTTAAATTTATTCACTTTTAACTTAACTGAAGATGATGGATGGGATGATGGTATGAAGGGTTGTGATTATCTTCTCCATATTGCTTCTCCACTTTCTGTAAAGGTGCACGATGAAGATTTTTTTGTAAAACCTGCTGTTGCTGGAGTAAAAAGAGCATTCAAATTTGCAAAGAAACATAACATCAAAAAAGTTGTATTAACTTCTTCTGTTGCTGCTATTTTTGAAAGTGGGGAAAACAAAGAATATTTCGATGAAACCGATTGGTCTGATCCTGAAAACCCCGAAATCAATCACTATGCTAAAAGCAAAACTTTAGCGGAAAAAGCTGCATGGCAGTTTCTTGAAGAAAACGGAAATCCTTTTGAATTAGCAGTAATTAATCCTGCACTTGTTGTAGGCCCTACTTTAACAAGGGACTTAGGTGAATCAAACAAAGCAATAGGAATGGTGGTTACTGGAAAAATGCCTGTAGCTATTCCTATGCAATTTGGATATGTAGATGTTAGAGATGTTGCAACTGCACATATTCTTGCAATGCAAAACACATCAAGTAATGGAGAAAGATTTGCATTGTCTGAGAAAGACTTAAGTTATAAGGAAATTGCGAAACTCCTGAAAGAAAATGGATTTAAAAAAGCCCCAAGTGTAAGTGTTCCAGTTTGGTTAGCTAAATTTTTAGCGAATTTCAACAAAGAATTAAAAATTACTGTTCCTTTTATGGGAAAAGTTAGAAGCGTAAGCAAGTCTACAAAGGCTAAAGATATCCTTGGTTGGAATCCAAGATCGGCAGAAGAATCTATTTTAGATATTGCAAATCAAATTAAAGAAATGGGTCTAATTAAATAATTCCTTTTTTTTTAATAGATTTTGATTAATATTAATATCGAAATATCAGAGTCATAAAATAATGACTCACTCCCCTACTTTCATTTCCATGTTACATTAAGTATATTAGAAAATGATTAATTTAATATATCAATACTATCCAAAAGATGTTAATTTAAGGAACTGGGAATTTGATGAAATAATAATAATTGCAATAGTTGTAATAATATACTGTTATTTTAGATTTATAAGAAAATGAAAAAACTAATTCTATTATTACTGTTTATTCCACTTATTTCATTTGGTCAAGAATTTGAAAAAGAAAAAATAAAATCTGTTATCAAAACTTTTTTTGATGGTTTTCATAAAAAAGATTCATTATTACTAACATCAGTTCTTGAAAAATCTTTCACTCTTAACTCTACTTCATTCAAAGAAAATGAAGGAGTTTTAAGCAATATTAATGGTGATAATTTTATCTCTGCAGTTATTTCAAGACCTGACAGTCCTACTTGGAAAGAAAAACTTTTTTCTTATGAAATAAAAATTGACGGTCCACTTGCAAATGTTTGGGTTGACTATGAATTTTGGATCGATAAAAAACTAAATCACTGTGGAGTAAATTCAATTCATTTATTAAAAAAGAAATCAGGATGGAAAATTTTTAACATTACAGATTCAAGAAGAAATAATTGCAATAATTAAAAAGTTGAATACACTGCTCTTCTAAACTCCTTTTGAAGATCAAAAGAAAATTCTCTTGCTCGAGTCATAAATAATCCAAAAAGTTGTTTTTCATCATCAATCCAAAAATGGGTGTTATGATATCCTGACCAACCGTAAATTCCCTTTGATGAATTAGTCCCATCTAATTCTACATCATCCAAAACAAATAATGAAAATCCATAATAAAAAGGATCTCCAATTGATGCAAATTCATTTGGTCTTCCAATTGAATATTTGGATGTCATCATGTCTATACTAGCACTTGATATTATTTTATTACCATTGTATGTGCCTCTATTTAATAACATTTTACAAAAATTAGCATAGTCGCTCATAGTAGAAACTAATCCCTCTCCTCCAAAATACGCTCTATTATCAATATCATAACTCATTTCATCTAAAAAATTTGTAAATCCAACCAGTGAATTACTGTTTATAAACAAAGGCTGAAACCTTTCTCTTTCCTCTTTAGTCAAATAAAACTTTGTTTCATTCATGTTAAGAGGATCGAAAATAGTTTCTTTCAAATATTCATAGAAACTTTTTTCAGAAACAACCTCAATAACTCTACCTAAAATTGCCATATTTAAGCCATATAAATAATCTGATCCAGGTTCGAATTCAACAGGGTGTTTTGCAACATCATTAACAAAATCAACAAGATTATTATATTTAACTGTAGATGTAAACCACTGAGGATTTCCATAATAGCCATATCCAGATCTATGCGTCATTAAATGAATTAATTTTAACGTATTTTCACATTCGTAGATTTCTCCGTTAGAATTTTTACAATTTAAAGTATCAAATGCAGGAATATATTTAGAAACATCGTCATCTAGATCAATTAATCCTTTCTCCAATAAAGTCATAACAGCTGTAATAGTTATTGGTTTTGACATTGACCATATTGGAAATATAGTTTTATCAGTTATTTCTTTATCACCTTCTTTTTCTGAGTTAAAAATATTATTGTAAACGATTTCATTTTCTTTAAAAACCATAGCAACATTTGATCCAGCTTGGTCTGTACTAACAAGATTTTTTTGAAATTCAAGAATGTTGTTTTGTTCGTTTTTAGAATTACAACTAATAATTAAAAATATAATTAGAGCTATGTATTTTTTCATAAATATGTTTTATTAATATGTTAATCTAATAAATTTTTAATCATAAATCCTAATATAATAAACACATTTTCAAAATTTAATAAATTATTTACATTCTTTGTTGGAGGGTTTTATATATTGGTAAGATGAAAAAAATTACCTTATTATTATTAATTTCCTTTTTATTTCAAAGTTGTTTTAGTTACCGCACATTAGACTACAATAAAATTGCAATCGAAAAAAAACAAAAGTTTGAAATTGAAAAACTTGATAGCTCAAAGCTAACAGGAAGATTAGTTTCTAAAAATGACGAATCAATTACTTTAGAAAATAACAGAGGAATTCAGACTGTTGAAAAAAGTGATATTCAGCAAATCAAAGTAAGAAAATTTTCCATTATAAAATTAGCTGGTGGAGTTGTCGGTACTTATGCAGCAGTTGTTGTTGTATTTATTGCTTTTCTGGCTGGACTTCTTTAGAATATATTTTACATTGTTATGAGAAATATAATTACACTATTATTTGTCGCATTTATTTTCTCTTGTTCTCCTCTTAAAAAATATGATAATACTGGAAACGTTTTTGAAAAAGAAATTCTGAATTTAGAACTACTTGATTTCAAAAATAAAGCTGATAAAAATAATTTACTGTTTATTGGCAGTTCAAGTATTAGATTATGGAATGATATTGAAAATGATATGCATCCTTACAAATCTATTAAAAGAGGATATGGTGGTGCTCATTATTATGATTTAATTCATTTTACCGATAGGTTAATATCTAATCATTCTCCAAGAGCAATATTAATTTTTGTAGCCAATGATATTACAGGATCTAATGATGTATTTAAAACCTACAATGATCTTTCCCCAAAAGAGGTTAAAAAATTATTTAAATACTGTTATAAATCAATTAGAAAAACACATAAACAAGTTCCTGTCTTAGTCATTGAAACAACACCCACCCCAAGCAGATGGGATGTTTGGGATAAAATTGCTGAAGCCAATGATCTTATTAATGAATTTTGTGAGAGTAATTCAAACCTTCACTTTATAAATACTAGAAATAAATTTATAGGCAAAAATGGTTTACCAATTAAATCTTTTTTTATTTCTGATGAATTACATTTAAATAAATCTGGTTATAAACTATGGTCAGAAATTATTAAAGAAAAATTAATTGAACTAAATATTTAAAAAAAACATTTTAAATTAGATCTATGATAGATTTTATAAAAAAGCATTTTAATACGATTGTATTTATTTTATTTATGAGTGTTTTTATACTTATTATTCTTATGAATTTAAATCAATAATATTTAATATTATTGATTTAATCCTTTAGATTAAATGTTTTATCAAAAAAAATAAGAGAAAATAAAAAATGATCCTGCCTTTTTCTATGCCTGAGCCATCATTAATTAAAACAAATGGTATTGAACTTGAAGTTTTTCAATCAGGACAAGGAGGAACTCCGATAGTATTATGTCATGGCTGGCCTGAACTAGCTTACAGTTGGCGTTATCAAATCCCTGCACTTGTAAAAGCAGGTTACCACTGTATTGTACCAAATCAAAGAGGATATGGTAATTCTAGTAAACCAAATGATGTTGATGCATATGATATAATTCATTTAACTAATGATCAAAATGGGCTTCTTGATGCTCTAGGAATTGAAAAAGCTATTTATGTTGGACATGATTGGGGCTCAATAATGCTCTGGCAACATGCTTTAATTAATCCTAAAAGAATTATTGGAATGGCCAACATGTCAGTTCCGTACAGCAAAAGAAGACCTATTGATCCAATAGAATTTTGGGAATCAAAATTAGGAGAAGAGCATTACATAGTTCATTTTAATCGTCAACCTAACAAGGCAGCTATTTCTTTTGAAAAAAACACAAAGAAGGTTTTGACTAATATATATAGAAGTAAACATTGGTTAAAAAATAATATAGATAAGTTTAATGATTATTCAATTATAAAATCAGCAGAGATTGATAATAAAAAAGGTGAATTAATTTTAAATGAATATGATTTAGATGTATTTGTTAATACTTTTGAAAAAAATGGATTTATAGCACCTTGTAATTGGTATCGTAACTTTTCTAGAAACTGGAAAATAATGAGTAATTACACAGAGGATTTTAGCATGCCTTGCTTGATGATTTATGGTAAATATGACTCTGTCCCAAAAAAAAATATGGACAAAATTATTAGTAATTTAGAAACTCACACACTTGACTGTGGCCACTGGATTCAACAAGAACAACCTGAAAAGGTTAATCAAATTTTATTAAACTGGTTAGAAAAAAAAATAAAACCTGTATTATGAAAAAAGGTAAAATTTACAGTGTTTTTTCTAATAAATGTCCAAAATGCAATAAAGGAAGTTTTTGGAAAAGTAACAATCCTTACTATAACTTGTTTTTTAATGGTGGAGAGAATCATAAAAACTGTTCAAACTGCGATTTAAAATTTGAAATAGAACCTGGGTTTTTCTATGGTGCAATGTATGTAAGTTATGGTTTGGGAATTGGATTAGGATCTCTAATATTAATTATCTCACTAGCAATTTTTGAAATGAAAAACATTCTTGTTCTATCATTAATCATAGGGCTAAGTATTTTAATTCTTGCCCCAGTTAATTACTTTCTTTCTAGACTAATATGGCTTAATGCATTTATAGATAATAAGTCTTAACTATAACTTTCAATCCAGTTATCAATTTTTTCTTCCAATAATTTTAAAGGAATACAACCTGACTCAAGTATCCTTTCATGAAATATTTTTATATCAAAATTATCACCAAGTTTATTTTCAGCCCTCGATCTCAATTCTCTTATTTTAAGCTGACCTATCTTATAAGACAAGGCTTGACCTGGATTAGCCATGTATCTTTCGATTTCAGATGTAATACTCGCTTCAGATTCAGCCTCGTTATCAAGTGAATATTGTATCGCTTTTTCTCTTGACCATCCTTTTGTGTGGATGCCAGTATCAACAACTAATCTGATAGCTCTATGCATTTCAGCACTTAACATCCCAAAATATTGATAAGGATCCTTATAAAGACCTAATTCTTTTCCCAACGATTCAGAATAAAGAGCCCAACCCTCTCCATAGGCACTGTACCAAAGACTTTTTCTAAAAGACGGTAAAGAAGTGTTTTCTTGCTGTAAAGATATTTGGAAGTGATGTCCGGGTATTGCTTCATGTAAAAAAAGATCTTCATCTGAATAGTAATTATATTCTTTGATATTAGGAATTGGTACATAGAAAATTCCAGGTCTTGTACCATCCAAAGATCCTGGGTTATATTCTGCACTTGCTGAAGCTTCTCTAAAAGCCTCTGTTCTCCTTACTTCAAAAGGAGTTTTAGGTTGTAGTCCAAACAAAGAATTGACTTGAGGAGTCATTTCTTTATGAATCTTATTAAAATTATCTATAACCTCACTTGGTTTTTGAAATGGAATTAGTTCGTCTAAATATCTTACATGATTAAAAAAAGACTTTAAGTCTCCTTTAAATCCAACTTTACTTTTTACAATTTCCATCTCTGAGGAAATTCTCGCAACTTCATTTAGTCCAAGTTGGTGAATTTCATCTGCACTCATTTCAGTAGTTGTATATAACTTAATTGAGTAGTTATAATAATCAGATCCATCTACATAAACATTTATTCCACTAGAATCTCTTCCATTTTCCAGGTATTCATTTTTCATAAAATCGTACAGCTTTTGATATGCAGGTATTATTTTATTTAAGACCGTTTTCTTGTACTTATTTGTCAAAACAGATTTCTCATCTTCACTAAAATCAGATGGAAACTGTCTAATTGGACTATAAAATAAATTTTCATCAAGATTTGTGTTTATTATTGTTTTTAATTGAGGAATCACTTTTATGATTAATGACTTTGGCAGAACGTATCCATTAACTATACCTTCTTTCATCCTGTCTTCAGCAGAACTAAGCCAAATAATGTAATCATCTAACCTACTTAACCAATCGTTATAATCTTTTACAGTTTTGAATGGCTGGGCACTTAATCCGGCTGCATATTGACCTATGTTAAGCTGTAGTGTCCACATTTGATTAATAGGAGTGTACTGTTCTTTAAAATTTAATCTTTCTAAATTAGTTTCACATTCCCATAACAATACTTTTTTACTTAAAACATCGTCTTTACTTAAATTACTGTTATCAAATTCATCTAATCTATTTCTAAAATTTAAATAAAATATTTTTTCTTCATTTTTAAATTTATCAGTTAAATTATCAGGCAAAAAATCATTATACCTTTTATCTCCTTGACTTGTGGCATTTAATGGGTATAGCCTTAGACTTTCTTGATAATAATTTTCAAAAACTTGATTAATTTCTTCAGACTGTTTATTATTGATTTGACAACTAAAAAAAGTAATCGATAAACTAAAAAGAACTAGTATTTTTTTCATTAGTAAAATTTTGTGAGGGTTAAATTATGAATTTAAATTAATAAAAACATTTTCTATATTTAGTAAATGAAAGCAGTAAAATACTATTATCGACACTTCGGGTTCTTTCCATACGTTTTAGTTTGGTTTTTAAAAAACTGGTTAGAAATTCCAAGTTATATTTCTTTTCCACTAGGGATAATAGCTATTACATGGATTATATTTGTTATATACACAGTAGGATTTAGAGATCAAGGTTAATTACAATGAATATTAAATACATTAGCAGTTGTTAACGCAACTAACACAGTAGGTTTTGTAATTTTATCTTTATTATACTTTGGTTCGCAATTATTCTAATAATAATTAGACCCTTTAAATACTTTTTGAAGAAATAATCTATTATTTAAGAAGTCCTTGCATTTTTTGCCCTATTTCCATTCCCCATTCCATGGAAACTTTCATAGATTCTTGTGCAATTATAGGAGCCTTTTCGGAAATCTTTTTTCCAATTGGAGAGCCTAACATTAAAATAGCCGCTTTTAAATCGTCTTCTGAAAAATGATTTTTATAAACAGGAACCATTTTTTCTATTAAACTCGCAACCATTTCAGTTTTAAGTTCTTTAAATTTTTCTTCATCTACAGAAACACCAAACATATCAGCCATCTGATTAAATGTTGCATCGAATGTCTGTATATTTCCTTGAGCATTTAAGAAATCAGTTAAAAGGTTTTTATAATTGTCATCTTGAGAAAATCCTAAATTAATAGAAAATAAAAAGATTAAAGTAAAAAGTGATTTTTTCATTATTATTTTTTTTTAAATATAAAACATTTTAATCAGGATGTTTTAAAAATTAAATTTTTCTTTCAATAATTTTAGTAAGCAAATAATATCTAAGGTCATAAATTGATTGTTATATGCTATTAGCAATTGAGGAAATTACGTTTAAAAAGAAGCACCTAACATTCATGACTATTTATTATATTTAAGAATGGATAATTTAAAAATAGATGAAAAATTAAGTTTATTAAAAAATAATTGGAAGCTGATAAATAATAAAATCCAAATTAATATTGAATTTTCTAATTTCAACAAAGCTTTTAGTTTCATGACTGATATTGCCAAAGAATGTGATAGAATGAATCATCATCCATGTTGGACAAATGAGTATAATAAATTAGAAATAATTCTATTTACTCATGACAAAGGAACAATAACTGAACTAGATTTAGAACTAGCTCAAATAATTGACAAAAAATTAGTTGATTTAAAGTGAAGAAAAAACTAATAATAACAATTATAATTATTATGGTTTTATACTTGTGGGCTGAGCTTGGAGTCGGTATATTTTTTCAGGACTCTTGGGGCGGTGATTAAAAAAATTCTATTCTGTTTTATCAAAAAACATATTAAGGCCTAAATCTCTTGAAATTAAATAAACCTTATCACCGTTTTCTTTACGTTTTCTAAGATTTTTTAGCTTAATTTTCTCTGGTTCAGTTAATTTATTTTCCAACAAAGCTAATTCTTCAGAATTTCTAGGAAAATATATTTCATTGAATTTTTTATAACCAATTATAGGAAACGATGGTTCATTTACTTCAAATTCATCTCCGTAACTTATTTCATTAATTTGAATTGACTTTAAAATTTCATCGGAATTTGAATATTTATCTATATCAAGTCTTAAGCAAACTTTACTTTGTTGATCAATAAACCACAAACAGTTTGAAATTTTTAAAATTTGCCCTAATGAATTCCTAATTGTTTTTTGTTTAAAAATTGAATTTAAAAAAGTTGTTTCTAACGCTGATTTATATCCTGAATTATAATTGGAAAAATGGTCAGAATTATATTCAACAACAGTAACATAGTATTTTATTTCTCTCCATTTTTTAACAGTTTTAAAAAACGGAATTATTAATGTTTTTTTCGATATTCCTTCTCTGTTAATAATTATCTGGTAGAAAGAAAGTAAAATCAAAATAACTAATATTGGTACAGTATAGATATTTAACAAAACTGAATCACCATCAACCAATAAAGAAAAGGTAAAGAATAAAGAAAATATTAATAATTTGTAATTTACTTTTATCGATTTAATTTCTTTCATATTTAAAATTTACTTTAAATATATTAAAAACATTCAACGAAGATGTTTTAGCTAATTTTAAATAAAAACTTATATTTAATAAATGGACAAAAAATTTATATTAGCCTGTATAGTTTTGATGTATGTTTCTTCTGTATATTTTATATTTAGAAGTCATTATGTTATGGGTGGTATTCAAATTTTAATGGGCTTGTTATTCACTTATTTGTACTCAAATAAAAAATAAGATTGAAACTAGATGTCTACAACATTAATGCATTCACTAGTAAAATATCTGGTGGGAATCCTGCTTGTATTGTTCCCTTAAAATCTTGGCTTAATGATGACTTACTTCTTTCAATAAGTAAAAAAAATGATGTAGCTGAAACGGCTTTTTTCATTTATAAAAATGATAAAATTCATCTTAGATGGTTTACGCCCGATATAGAAATGGACTTATGTGGACACGCTACCTTAGCGACAGCACACTGTTTAAGTTCAATTTTAAAATATCCTTACAGTTCAATAAAATTTGAAACTAAAAGTGGGCAAGTTAGTGTTGATTTTAAAGATGGTAAATATCATATGAACTTACCATTAAGAAATCCTGTAAAATCAGAATTACCAAAACTAATATGTAAATCATTAAACTTAAAACCTTTAGAAGTTTACAAATCAAGGGATTATTTGTTAATTTACAACTCTGAGGAAGAGATCAAAAAAATTAAAATTAATACTCACTATTTTAATCAAATAAACTTAGATCCTGGAGGAGTTGTTGTAACAGCCAAAGGCACTAATTCAGATTTTGTATCAAGGTATTTTACACCTCAATCTACTATACTGGAAGATCCGGCTACTGGTTCATCGCATTGTTCTCTAATTCCTTTTTGGTCTAAAAAATTAAACAAAAACCATTTGATTTCTATACAACTTTCTCAAAGAGGTGGTAAATTTGAGTGTATTAATAATTTCGATAGAGTTACTGTTATTGGAAGCGCTGTAACAGATTCTCAAACAACTATTACTATTTAATTTTACTATATTGATATAAACTATTTGAAAATGAAAAGGTTTTTATTTCTTGTTTTTATTATACTTAGTTCTTGTAATAATCCAATTGAAAATAAAAAACCAAATGTCATAATTATAATGACAGACGATCAAGGTTTTGGAGATTTAGGCATTAATGAAAATCCTAATATAATGACTCCAAATATTGATAAGTTCGCAAGTGAAAGTGTTCAGTTCAATAACTTTTTTGTTTCGCCTGTATGTGCTCCAACTAGATCCAGTTTAATGACTGGAAGGTACTCTCTTAGAACAGGTGTCAGAGATACATATAATGGTGGGGCAATTATGTCTGAAAATGAAACTACAATTGCTGAAATTTTAAAAGAAGCTAATTATTCAACTGGAATTTTTGGGAAATGGCATTTAGGAGATAACTATCCATTTAGACCATCTGAACAAGGGTTTGACGAATCTTTAATACATCTAGCTGGAGGAATTGGACAAGTTGGAGATTTTACTAATTACTTTAAGGGAAGTACAAGTTATTTTGATCCGATTCTCTGGAAAAACAATAAACAAAATCAATACGAAGGTTATTGCTCCGATATATTTACTGAAAATG
>PADT01000070.1 GCA_002700465.1 Flavobacteriaceae bacterium
AGGTGAGTATTGCATAATGTATTCAAATTCTTCTTTATTTTCTGGATTACCCCATTCACTGTACTCTCCTGTTGTAAGAGGGATACTTGGATCAGACATTGTTGTTATGACATCCACAAATGGAACATTTGAGATGATGCCTTTATAAAGTTCTGGTTCCATATTGACTATAGCACCCATTAATAAGCCCCCAGCACTTCCACCTGCTGCATAAACACGGTCTACGTTTCCTAACCCTAAAGCAAGCAAACCTTTTGTAACATCAATAAAATCATGAAACGTATTTAACTTATTAAATATTTTGCCGTCTTCATACCATGACCTGCCTAGTTCTTGACCACCTCGAACATGAGCTATTGCAAAGATATAACCTCTATCCAATAACGAAAGTCGAGAGTAGCTAAATCCAGCATCTATAGAGTTACCATAAGAACCATAGCCATATACGAATAAAGGGTTTTGATTTTTTTTAAATTTTGTTTTTTTATAAACTATCGATACAGGAACCATGGTCCCATCTCTTGCTTCAATGAACTTTCTATCCACTTTGTAGTCGCTACTTGTGAATCTACCTTTTATTTGTGCTTCTTTTAAAAGTCTTTTTCTTCCACTGGAAAGTTTTACCGAAAATAAGCTATCCGGTGTTCGCATACTAGAGTAGCCAAAGTAAAATCTATCAGAATCATATTCTGGATTAGAAGCTAGATAAGCGGTGTAAGTAGGATCATTAAAATTTATAGTTTTTACAGATTTAGATTTTTTATCTAAAATTTTAAGGTGTCTTAAACCGTTCTCTCTTTCCATGATCACAAGATGTTGAGGAAAAGGAATAACAGATTGAAGGAGAACTTCCTCTCTATGTGGAATAAGCTCATTCCATTTCTTTTTATTTCCCGAGTCTTTAAGTTTAGTTTCTAAAAGTCTGAAATTTATAGCCTCCCAGTTAGACTCAATGATAAATCTATCGCTAGCTGGATCATGATCTACTGAATACAGATGATCATTCTCACGTGGTAGAAAGATTTCAGGCTCCATCTCAGGATCCTCAGCACGTATTAATCTAACCTCTGAACTGGTAGTGGAAGATATATTAATCTCAACAAAATCCATTGATCTGGTGTTACCAACAGATGTATAAAAAGTAGAATCTATTTCTTGATATACGATTGAGTCGTCATTGAATGAAGTACCAATTTCATGTCGCTTTACCTGAAAAGGTAAAAGCGTTTCTTCGTCTCGCAAAACATAAAATAAGAACCTGCCATCCTTGGACCATGCCATATCGCCCGAAGTATTATCTATTGAATAATCATAAGTATTATTTGTATCAAGATCTTTAAATTTTATCTTGTATTGTCTGCGACCATTTATATCTTCTGCATAGGCTAATAAGTTTTCTTTTGGAGAAATACTCCAATTTGCTAATTGATAAAAATCTTTTCCTTTTGCAAGTTTATTAACATCAAGTAATACAAACTCTTTAGAATTTTTATCCTTTCTTCGAATGTAGATACCGTGTTCATTACCAGATTCATATCTTCGAAAATATTCATAATTTTTAAGTCTGACCGGAACAGAATCTTCTTTTTTTGGTATTCGACCAGTGATTTCTTCAAAGAGCTCTTCACGAGAATCCTTTGCTGAAAGAAACCAATTTTCAAGATAATCGTTTTCAGAGTTAAGGTGATTTAAAATCTCTTCATCTTTTCTGGAGTCGTCCCTCATCCAGTAATAATTATCCACCCTCTTAACTCCGTGAGCTTCAAAAGTAACTGGTATTTTTTTTGGAGAAGGTTTTAATTCTTTCAAGGTTTCAAGGGTGGTTTCACTGAAAAATAATAAGGAAAAGTAGATTAACAGAAAAGAATAAATAAACTTAATCATAGTTTCATTTTTTTCTTCTTTTGATCATCCTTTTTCTCTTCTTAATTTGTCTCTCGTTAAGTTGATTGGGTTTATTTCTAAAAGGATTAGTTTGTTCTTTATAAACCACCTCTAAAGGAGTTGATTCTAATTTAAGCTCCTTCCTAAAAAAATTTTCTAAATACCTTGTATAACTTGCCTGTATATCTTTTAAATTATTCCCATGGATTATAATTCTAGGAGGATTATTCCCCCCGGAATGAACATATCTAAGCTTTGGTCTAAACCTGCCTGACATTGAGGGTTGTTGGTTAGAAAGAGCCACTTTCAGTAGTTTATTTAGAATTGAAGTATCTAGGTCTTTTACAGAGCTTTGGTATATTTTTTCTGCAAGATTTATTAGTTTTTTGAGCCCTTTCCCCTCTTTTGCTGAGATGTAGTGCAAAGACAGGTAGTTTGCGAATCTAAGTTTACGATTTATTTTACTTTCTAGTTCATCCTTATCTTTATTCTTCAAAAGATCCATCTTGTTCGCTACAACAACTACTGGTTTTCCAATAGCCAATGTTAAACCTAAGAGGTGTATATCTTGATCTACTATATTTTCTGAAGCGTCAAGTAAGATAATAACCACATCAGCTCTTTTAATAGATTCTACGGACTTAGACACGGAGAATTTTTCTGTTAACTCTTTAATAGATCGTTTCCTTCTCATGCCGGCTGTATCTATTAAAGTTAGTTTTTTGTTACCCATGTTAATTGGGACTTCTATAGAATCTCTAGTTGTTCCGGATTTAGAAGAAACAACCAATCTATCTTCACCGATCAAAGCATTAATCAAAGTTGATTTTCCTGCGTTAGGTCTTCCAATTATTGAAATCTTTAAAGAAGGATCTGATTCCTCCGTTAAGTAATCATCAAAAGTTTCAGAATCTATAAGATAATCTCGAAGTTCGCTAAACCCTTTGTTGTGCGAAGCCGATAAACAAATAACTTCTTGGAAACCAAAGCTATTAAATTCTGATGAAGACTCTTCCAGTTTACTGTTATCAGCTTTGTTAATTAATAAAATTGTTTTCTTATCTTGCTTGCGAATATTTTGGGCTAAATCTTTATCCATGGGGAGCATTCCATCCAAAGCATCTACTACGAAAAGAAGCATGTCTGCCTCAGCTATTGCGAGGTCAGTCTGCTTTTTTATAGCTCGAGACATATCGTCAGAAGCTTCATTTAAGCCACCTGTATCGATTAAAGTGATATTAGAATTTTTTAAATTGCCGTATTGGCGATCTCGAGTTAATCCTGAAAAGTCTGCAACTATTGCCGATTTAGATCCTGTTAAGATATTAAATATAGTCGATTTACCAACATTAGGACGACCGACAATTGCTACTATGGACATGATTTTCTATTGATATCAAAATCATTTAGTTAGTTGTAAACTTTTGTATCCTGCCATCTGCATCAACAACTATTAAATTACTACCCTCGGAAACAATCTCTGTTATAGAACTTCTAGAAACCTTTTTTCTTCCTTCAAAGTTACCATTTTGAGCATTTAAAAGGTGTATATAACCTTCAAAATCTCCAACAGCTATAAGATTTTTTATTGAAGTTGGAGAAGTTAGTTTCCTTAATCTAAGATCTTCCTGTTCCCATATTCTTGCTCCTGTGGCCGTTCCAAAAGCAATTAATGAACCCTTATCATTTACAGCAACTACCCTATTGCTGTTTACAACTAGATCTTTCACAGTGGATAGCTCTTCCTGCCATGCTGGTCGTCCATCTCTAAGATTAATTGCAGAAATATTTCCTTGATAAGAAGCGGCTATAAGCAATTCATTTGTTATTACAGGTTTTCCATCTATATCTACTATTCTTTCTAATTCAGATTTCCCTTCATTAAGTGTTACCGGCAGTTCAAGCCTAATTGCTCCAGAGTCAGGATAGAGCATCGCAACTTTACCATTTGCAAAACCCGTAAAAATAAAACCTTGATTGATAAAAGGAGTAGAAGTACCTCGTAAAGTTAGACTAGGCAGAACCGTTTGATGAAACCATTCAAGCTCACCTGATTTAGAGTCATATCCAGATATCCTGCCATCAATTGTTTGTAGAACTATATGAGTACCAGAATTTGCGGGAGGAGCTAACCCTTCACTGGAAGTTTCTGATCGCCAGATTTCTTCTCCATTTTTATAATTCAAAGCAACCAAGAAACCATCAAGAGTGCTGTAGGTGATAGTTTTAAAATTGACATCGACTCCGGAGGAGACAATGTCATTTGTCTCTCTATTCCAGATTTTATTACCTGTACTAAAATCTAAAGATATGACGTTTCCAAGAGAATTAATGAAAAATAAATTATCCTCATAAATTTCAGGAATAAGTCTTCCGTAAATCAAATCGTTTCCTGCAGAAAAAGACCAGTCTCTATTGAGGTCAACAGTCGCTTTAATAGAATATAATTCAGTTGGGCCTTCAATATCATCTTCATCTTCCCAAAATTTCATCCACCCAAAAGAGGAGCATCCTGATAAAGATACCAGGGCGATAAATAAGAAAATTATTCTAGAGTTACTCAACTTCTTCACTCTCTAGATCTGAAATTTTCATATTAATTAAAGCACGTGCCGTTTGATTGGTACTATTTTGTAGAGCAAGCATAAAACTTTCCCTGGCCAAACTAAATTGACCTAATCCATTATGCGCATCACCTTTTAGTTCATGCATGGAAGAAGTCATTTCACTTGTGGGTTCAAAAATTGAGATCACTTCATTGAAATTTTGTTGTTCTATATAAATTTTAGCCAGCCTAGTTTGAGCTGCTGCAATAATAGGATCAAACTCATCAGGACTCATGCTTTTGCTGTCGAGGATTTTGATTAAAAGATCAATCGCAGCATTAAAGTCACCATCATTATAATTTCTCTTCGCTTCATTAAGGCGAACAAAGTCTGAATAGATACTTTCAGGATAAGATTGCAAAATCTTTTCTCCTAAAGCTTTTTGATCTGTTTCTGCTTCAATATATTCTTGATATTGAGTCGCAGAGTTTAAATTTTCTTTAAAGGAACTAGTTTGAAAGTAATCTCTACCAATAATTGCTGAAGCAATCACGAGAAGTGAAGCTATTAATAAATACCTATACTTTTGCCAAAAGGATAAGAGGATTTCTTGTTGCTCTTCTTGCGAAGCTGAAAAAAAGTTTGCCATATTTTTATATTAAAGTTCTTTTAATTTTTCTAATAATTCCTTATAAGTAAGAGTCTCTTGTTCAGATTTAGTTCTTAAATTCTTTAAAGAAAACATATTTTGTTTAAGTTCTTCCTCACCAAGGATAATTGCTACTGAGGCTCCTGATTTATCAGCTTTTTTGAATTGAGAGCCTAAGCTCTCTAGGCCTAAGTTAACTTTAATACTTAATGAAGGGTAATTTTTCTTCAGATTCTCACGTAATATTATAGCTTCTTGAGTTGCACTTTCCGACTGACAAATTAAATAAATATCTAATTCTTTTTTGACAGAAATTTTTCCTTGTTCTCTTAGAAGAAGAATTAATCTCTCCATACCTATAGAGAAACCAACCGCAGGACAATCTCTACCTCCCAGTTCTGAAACCAAATGGTCGTATCGTCCTCCACCAGCCACTGTATCTTGAGATCCTAATAGGCTTGTCTTCCATTCAAATACTGTTTGATTGTAATAATCTAAGCCTCTAACCAACTTAGGATTAACAACATAATCTAATTCTGCCTTTTTGAGAATTGAGAGTAGCTTTTCATGGTATTGAAGTGACTCATCGTCAAGGAAATCAATTATCGAAGGAGCCTTTTTTAAGATTTCTTGTATCTCAGTAGACTTAGAATCCAGAATTCTGAGGGGATTTTCTATTAACTTTCTTTGAACATCCTCCTCAAGATCTTCTTTTTTATCTTCAAGGTAAGTGATCAATGCATCAATGTATAAGTTCCTAGACTTATCATTTCCTAAATTATTCACTTCAAGTACTATTTCATTTCCAATACCTAATTTTTTCCATATATTTGCAGACATAATCATTAATTCCGCATCTATTTCAGGGGAATTATGACCAAAGACTTCTGCACTAAATTGATGAAATTGACGAGACCTGCCTTTTTGTGGTCTTTCGTATCTAAACATTGCGCCTGAATACCAAAGCCTTGGTTTATCAGTTCTTAGCAGGTCATTAGCTATAGCTGCTCTAACGCAACCTGCAGTCCCTTCTGGTCTTAATGAGATATTTTCTCCTCCCTTGTCTTGGAAGGTATACATTTCTTTAGTTACTATATCTGCCGCTTCATTAGATCTGGTGAACAGTTCAGTTTTTTCTATTAGAGGAAACCTTATTTCTTCATAACCATAAGATTCTATAACGGTTTTAAGAACATTTTCTACATACGTCCATTCCCTAACCTCATTAGGACTAATATCGTTCATACCTCTTATGGTTTGCAGTTTAGACATTATATTTTGGCAATGATACTAGCCTCTTTTTCGTTTCTTTCTTTGATCTTATCTCTAATCGTCTTTTCTAAATGATCTGCTAAATCTAGGCTTTCCACTTTATGATCAGGCTTTCCATCAATATAGATTAAATTCTTTGGGGATCCTCCAGTTACACCAATATCTGTATGTTTAGATTCTCCAGGTCCATTTACATAGCAGCCAATAACAGCCACATCTAAATTCTCTTTTATATCTTCCAATCTTGATTCAAGCTTATTCATAGTCCCAATTACATCGAAGTTCATTCTGGAACAACTAGGACAAGCTATGAAGTTAATACCCCTGGATCTTATCTTAAGACTTCTTAAAATATCCCAACCTACTTTAACTTCATCAACTGGATCGGAAGCAAGAGAGATACGTAAAGTATCACCGATACCTTCCATTAGCAGAGAACCCAGACCCATTGCAGATTTTACTGTTCCCGATCTAAACCCTCCAGCTTCAGTAATTCCAAGATGCAAGGGTTGATCTATTAATTTGGATATCTTTCTATAACTCTCAACAGTTAGGTGTACATCTGATGCTTTTATGCTTAATTTAAAGTCTTCAAAATTAAGTTTTTTAAGTATGTTTATGTGATTAAGGGCTGATTCAACAAGAGCATCGGCATTCGGTTCTCCGTACTTGATCTGTAACTTTCTTTCCAAGGAACCAGCATTAACACCAACCCTGATAGGAGTATTTGTATCTTTTGCTGCTGATATAACTTCTCTTATTTTTTCCTCTTTACCTATATTGCCAGGGTTAATTCTTATGCAATCAGCGCCTCCTTTGATTGCCTCCAGAGCCATCATGTAATCAAAATGTATATCAGCTACTAGCGGAACGGTAGCTTGTTGTTTAATTAACTTAAAGGCATCGGCAGCTTCTTGATCAGGAACAGATACTCGAACTATATCTGCACCAGAATCAGCTAGTTGTTTAATTTGGTTTACAGTTGAATCAACATCATTTGTTAAAGTATTAGTCATACTTTGAACAGATATAGGAGAATCACCACCAACAGCAACATCCCCTATGTAAATCTTTCTGGTTTTCTGTCTAGTTATTTGTTGTTCTGAATTCACTGCAATCCCCTAGAGGTAAAACGACGCAGCTCACTTGATTTGCGTTCGCATTTATTCCTAGATCAACTATTTTATCATTAAATGAAACTCGAAGATTTTTATAATTTCCTGCAATAATTTTTATTTTTTCCTCAATAAAAGTATATGTTTCTCCAGATTGAGATAGCCTATATAAAAGTCTTTCATTTTCTGAAAAAACTTCTATCCAGCAATCATCGTACACAAAGATTTCTATTATATTTCCAGAAACTGGTATTTTATTGTCATTGATTTGATCTTTTAGTTGATTGTCTGGTTTTAGATTTTTCAAACTTAAGTCTTCTTCATTAGAGAGAGTAGAATTAGTTTCTATATTTTGAGTTTCTTGTATCACTTCATTATTTAAGTTTATTTCTTCATTTACTTCAGAGGAGTAACTTTTTGAGATAATTTCAGTTGAGTCTGCCTCATTTTTTTGAAAAAAAAACATAAAGATAGAAAGTATTAAAAGAGCCGTAAAAAGGAATAAGATCTTTTTACGTATAGATAAAATTTCTATACCTTTTTCTATTTGTTTTACAGAATTACCTTCTTTAGATTGAATTCGGGTGAGAAGGTATTGAGAAATTATTTCATCCGGGTCGAGATTGAGCTTTTTTGCATATGATCTTAAAAAGCCTTTAACATAGGCTTCTCCACCAGGAATTCTGTCATAATTTTCTTCTTCTAAGGCAATTAAATATGATTCTTCAATATTTAATTCAGAAGAAAGTTTCTTATAACGTAATCGCTTCTTTTTTCTTGCAGTCGCTAGTCTATTTCCTACAGAAATGTCTTCGGCTTCAGTCACAACAAGGACTCATTTAACTAAAGAAATAATCAATTTCTCGTTTAGCTGACTCAGCAGAATCAGATCCGTGTACGGCATTAGCGTCTATTGAGACAGCAAAGTCTGCCCTAATTGTTCCAGGAGCTGCTTCTTGAGGGTTAGTGCTGCCCATTACTTCCCTGTATCTTGCAATCGCGTCTTCACCTTCTAAAACTTGAACTTGTATTGGTCCTGAAGTCATGAATTTAACTAAGTCTTCAAAAAATGGTTTACCTTTATGCTCAATATAAAACCCTTCCGCCTTTTCTTTATCTAAATGAAGGCTTTTCTTTTCTATGATAGAGAGGCCTGAATCTGTAAGCCTGGTGCATATTTCATCAACATAGCCATTTGAGACAGCATCAGGTTTTATTATTGAAAGAGTTTGTTCTATAGACATCTTAATCCCCTAAATTTAAAAAAAAGCGCATTATACTTACAGAAATCAGAATTGCTATTCTCTCTCTTCAATCCAAAGCATTTGGATGGCTTCTAAGATCTTTTCGTTAGTCTTCTCTGGATCATCTTCAAAGCCATCTAAATCCAAAACTAATTTTCTAAGGTCTGTAAATATAATATAAGTTGGATCAACATCAGGGTGCTTCTCTACGAGCTCTATAGCTATTTCATGTACATCAATCCACAACATTAATGATTCTCCGAAACCATATTTATGGTGTACTTAGGAAGCTCTACTTCAAGATCAACTTCTTTTATCTCAACCTGACAACTTAATCTTGATTCTGCTTCTAAACCCCAAGCTTTATCAAGCATATCTTCTTCGTCATCAGAAGCATCTAATAGACTGTCAAAACCATCTCTCACCACAACATGGCAAGTGGTGCATGCACAAGATAGCTCGCATGCATGTTCAATCTTTATATCATTATTTAAAAGAACTTCAGCAAGAGTCTCTCCAGGCTTCGCAACAAGCTCAGCGCCTTCAGGGCAAAGCTCTTCGTGAGGAAGCACTTTGATTTTCGTCATATAATTTAAATATCGACTTCAAAGCTTTCACCACATCCGCAAATAGCTTTTACATTAGGATTTAAGAATTTTATGCCTTCGTTTACACCCTCAATCAGATAATCAACTTTAGTTCCTTTTAGGAATTTAAAAGAGTTTTTATCAATAAAAACTGATATATCATCAAATGTAAAAACCAGATCATCAGAGGCTTTGTCAGTTACATAATCTATCTCGTAGGTGTAACCAGAACAGCCAGAAGATTCAGAAACAGACAACCTAATACCGGCAAAGTCTTTCCCTAATAAGCTAGAAGAAAAGTGGTCTCTAGCAGATTGAGATAAGCTGAACTCATTGGGATTAAAGGAATTTACAGAATTAGATGACATAAATTGAGCTATATTTTTGATTCGTAATCTTCAACGGCTTTATGGATACTGTCCTCAGCCAATACAGAGCAATGAATCTTGATGGGGGGTAAATCGAGAGCATCTGCAATATCTTTATTCTTAATTTCCTTAGCTTCTTCTAACGTTTTGCCAATCAACATGTCAACTAACTCACTAGATGAAGCAATTGCAGATCCGCATCCATAAGTTTTAAATTTGACATCACTTATAACGTGGCTATTGTTTCGCGGCTCACATTTGATTTGTAATCTCATAACATCACCACAGGCTGGTGCTCCTACCATTCCTGTACCTATATCAGAATCACTGGGATTCCATCTACCAACACTGTTTTTTTCTGGTTCGTTGAGAGTATTTTCGAATTTCTCTACTACTTTTTTACTGTAAGCCATAATTTATCCTTTTTATAAAATTAACTTTCTGCCCATTCGATAGAGTCCATATCAACTCCATCCTTGTACATATCCCATAACGGTGAAAGAGTTCTCAATTTCTCAACAGAATCTCTTACAAGATTGATAGTGTATTCAACTTCTTGTTCTGTGGTAAACCTTCCAATAGCGAACCGTATTGAGCTATGAGCAAGTTCGTCTTTCAATCCTAAAGCTCTCAAAACATAAGAGGGCTCTAAACTTGCAGAAGTACATGCCGAACCAGAAGAAACAGCAATATCTTTCAGCGCCATAATTAAAGATTCACCCTCAACATAATTAAAACTTACATTTAAGAATCCTGGAGCCATGGATATTTCGTCTCCATTTAAATAAACCTCTTCCATGTCTTTAATAGCATTCCAAAACTTATTCCTGAGCTTTTCTATTCTCTTATTATCTTCATCCATGTCTAACTTTGCCACTCTAAAAGCTTCACCCATTCCCAC
>PADT01000052.1 GCA_002700465.1 Flavobacteriaceae bacterium
AGGAAAAGAAAAAGAAGATGATTTATATGATAATGAATCTGACTATGAACAAGAAACAAGAAATGATGATTCTGAGTTAAACGTTGAAGACTATCTTAGTGATGATGATATACCAGACTATAAATTAAAAACTAATAATTATAGTGATGATGATGAAGAAAAATCATTGCCCTTTGTTTCGGGGATAAGTTTCAATCAATTTTTAAAAAATCAATTAACCCCATTTTCTCTAAACAAAAATGATTCTAAAATTGCAGAATTTTTAGTTGGTAGTGTAGATCAATCTGGTTACATAAGAACAGATTTAATTGACATTGTTGACGACCTAGCTTTTACAATGGGAATTTATACTGACATTGAATCGGTTACTAAAGTTTTAAATAAAATTCATCTATTAGATCCCCCTGGAGTTGGAGCAAGGGATTTACAGGAATGCTTAATTCTTCAACTAAAAAGAAAAAAAGAATCAAAATCAGCAAGTAATGCTATAAATATTTTAAATAATCATTTTGATTTATTTATTAAGAAACATTATAAAAAAATAATTCATAAACTTAGTATTTCTGAAGATGAATTAAGAGAAGCAATAAAACAAATCGAAAAACTTAATCCTAAACCAGGCTCCGCATTTTCTGAACCAACAAAAATTAATTCAACTATAATTCCAGATTTTAAAATTGAAATTATTGACAATAAACTATCATTAAATTTAAATTCTAGAAACGCACCTGAACTTTTCGTTTCAAATGAATATAAAAATATGTTATCTGGCTATCAAGAAAATAAAAATATTTCCAAAAGTCAAAAACAAGCCGTTACATTTATTAAACAGAAACTTGATTCAGCAAAATGGTTTATTGATGCTATTAATCAAAGGAATCAAACACTTCTTATCACTATGAAAACCATAATGGAATTTCAAAGTAAATATTTTTTAAGTGGTGATGAAAGCAAGTTAAAACCAATGATATTAAAAGATATTGCAGAAAAAATCGGTATGGATATCTCTACAATATCAAGAGTTGCTAACAGTAAGTATGTAGATACTCCTTATGGAATAAAACTAATAAAATCATTTTTTTCAGAGGGAATAACTAATGATAAGGGAGTTGAAGTTTCAACTATTGAAATTAAAAAAGAACTTCAAAACATCATCAATAATGAAAATAAATCAAAACCATTAACAGATGATGAGCTTACAAAAAGAATTAATGAAAAAGGATACCCTATTGCAAGAAGAACAGTTGCAAAATATAGAGAAATGATTGGAGCTCCTGTAGCAAGATTAAGAAAAAAACTATAATGATAATTGATCTAACAATTATAATTGTTAATTATAAGTCATGGAGTAAACTAAAAAATTGTATAAAAAGTATTCAAAATCAAAGTCATATTAATACCCAGATTATCGTAGTTGATAATTTCTCAAATGACAATAAGCTTAAGCATTTTCAAAACAAATACAATCAAGTAAATTGGATTGAAAATAAAAACAATTTAGGTTTTGCTAAGGCATGTAATATTGGTGCTTTAAAAGCAGAATCAAAATGGTTATTGTTTTTAAACCCTGATACAATTTTAGAAAAAAACTCTCTTAGTTCTTTAATAAAGTATTCTAATTCAAATAAAGAACATAGATTAATTGGAATTAAACAATTAAATCAAGATGGCAGTAATACAAATGCATATGGATTATTTTTAAACATATGGACAAGTACAGGGTTTTTCCGAATATTTAATAGAATATTAAAAGGTTTGACGTATAAAAGAATGAATTCTAAAGAAATTTCATCTCCTGATTGGATTTCTGGATCATTTGTTCTTTTAAGAAAAACTGATTTTATAAAATTAGATGGTTGGAACGAAAAGTATTGGATGTACTATGAGGATATGGATTTATGTAAAAAAGCTCAGCTTTTAAATTTAAAAGTGTCATTATTCAATAATTGGAAATGTATTCATTTTCATGGAGAATCATCTAGAAAAAATAGTATAATTACTATAATGACAAAGACTGAAGTTATAAAATCATCTCACATTTATGTTCAAGATCATTTTGAAAATTTAAATGCTTTAAGCATTCATATAATACTTATTGTTACAAAAGTTATAGATCTATTATTTGGATCAATTATTTCATCAACTAAAAGGGGAATTTTAATCAATTGTTTTAAATATTGGAAAACGGGTCTTATAAATGGAGATTGGAACTCAAACAGAATTAGTAATTAATTATTTACTTCTGTGTAAAATAAATTTAATCTCATTCTTTTATCGAATTTTTCTGCACTTGGACTTGGCCCGATAAGAACGCTTCCTAATGGATTTATTGCAGAAGAAAGAGGAGTAAAAGTCATGAAATCAGAATCTTCAACTTCAATATTAATTGTATTACTTATATCAGAAGATACTACTAAACCAAGTTTTACATTAGTAGAATCTTTTCTTACAATATTTTTAATATGCTCGCTTATACGAATTTTATACATTAATCCATTTTTATCCTCATCAAGTTCAATTAAGCCTCCATGAACAACTTTATTTTGATAAGATTTTTGTCCAGCCGAATTATCAACAAAATAATCAATGACTGGAGCTTTGTTAACTAAATCGTAAAGGTATAACCGAGATGGCTCAACAATTCCACCGTTGGAGGATAGCATCTCTTTGTCAATATACATTGAAATATTAGCTTCATTTACTAACCACTGTTTTGATCGAATTTCTTCAAGAACATCAACTCCATTGTCGTCTTTGAATAATTCAATTTCAGCCATAATGCCTTGACCTCCTTTTAAATAAACTCTTTCAGGATTTGTAATAGTATCTGCAATAGCTGAGTAAACATATCCTGGAAAAGGATCATGTTTAAATGAATTTAAATTAATCCCTCCCATTTTAAATAAAAATTCAGATTCTTCAGTATCTATTGTGTCATCAGCTGTATCATCATCCGTGTCCTGTTTGTTATATTTTTGATATTCATATACAACTCTAATTTCAGCTTCGTTAAAATTTAAAATCATAAGTAACGGATCAGAAAAATCATAGGTTTCTAACACTATACCTTTAAAGTATAGCTTAAAATTATCTAAGTTTGAAATCTCTTGAGAACCTTCTTTATCTAAAAACTTTGATTGAAAAAAATCATGATTTAGTTCTACTCTAATTCTAGGAGTTAATCTTTCTTTTACAACTTCTGATTCGTCATCATCTTCAGTTTCAGGATCATCTTCATTATAGAATACTAATTCATTAGAGTCTATTTTAACTTCATCATCAAATAGTGTATATCCTGAAAATTCTTCTGGAAGTGAATTGTTTGAATAATATTTTTGAAATTTTTCAAAGTTTGAGTCAGGATCGTAGGGTCTTAAAAAATAATCTAACTCGCTGACTTTTAGTTTAAAAGTAGCTTCAGTATTTCCTATTAAAGAATCTAATTCGTAAAGAGTTCTTCCTGCATAAGGGTTAATAGATTCTGTATCTTCTCCATCCAATATTCCATCGCCATCTGTGTCCTCGTCTAAAGGATTTTGACCTGCATTAGATTCATCGGCATCAGAAACACCATCACCATCAGAGTCACTGTAGGGGTCCGTACTATCTACGTCATACATATTTATAACGCCATCGTTATCATCATCATCAACATTAGTAAAAAAAGGAATGTCTAAAAAAACATTTTTAATTGTTTCAACTTCTTGAATACGAGAAATATTATCCTCTGGATTATCTTCATCAGACTGTTTGTAATCTCCAAAGACTAAATTAGGATCCTCAAAATTAATTTGACTTAAAAAACTAACTTTTGACAATCCATAGATGTTGTCTTTATATTCTCCTAATTGAAATGTAGATAACGTATTCGAAACATATGGTGGAATGCTTCTCATTTTTACATAAACTGGAATTTCTTCAAGATTAGTGTTAAAAGCATTGTTGTCTATTAAGTTGAGACCCACAGTTTTATAATCTTTATTACAAGAAAATAAAATTATTGATAATGTTAGTATTAAGTAAAGCTTTTTCAAAATATTAATTTAAAATCTTGTCATTATAAAAGTCCATATATTCTTTTTCAAACCCCTCTTTAAATCCGCATTTTAGTACAGGTATTTTGGAATTCATAGCAACATCTAAAAAAGATTTTTTAATATTCTCAGAAGCAAATACAACCCCATCGGAGTTCATTATAGATAATTTATATAAATTTTCATAAGTAGGATTCTCCAAAACATTTAGAGTATCACTTTCAACTTCGTCAAATTTTATTTTATTAATAATACCAGAGTTTAAATCTCCTGTAATCTCATTTTCGTATATAGAAGTTACAACCTTAGATTTTGAAAAAAGAGGTTCATCTTTATAATATTGTTTCAAGTATAAGGGCATTAATGAAGCGATCCATCCATGAACATGTATAATATCTGGTGTCCAGTTTAATTTTTTAATGGTTTCAACGACCCCTTTGGCAAAGAAAATTGCTCTTTCATCATTGTCTTCGTATAATTTTTTCTTTTTGTCAGAATCAAGTAATCGGTTCTTGAAATATTCATCGTTGTCTATAAAGTAAACCTGCATTCTTTCCTTTGGAATAGAGGCAACTTTAATAATTAACGGCATATCTAAATCATCTATTATAAGATTCATTCCAGAGAGCCTAATCACTTCATGAAGTTGATGTCTCCTTTCGTTAATTAAACCGTATTTGGGAATAAAAATTCTAGTTTGTCCTCCATTTTTATTTACCACTTTAGGTAAATTGTATGTTAAAGTAGATATGTCATTATTGGGCAAATACGGTATAACTTCAGAGGATACGTAAAGTACTTTTTTTCCAGTCATAAAATCCTTTCTTTAGACTCATTTAAATTGAAATGCAAAATTACAAAAATTATGTTAGATTTACCTCATATTTTGATAGATACACACTGTTAAAGTTTTATTAAATGCAGTTATATACTCTAAAATCTCAAGTTGAAATAAGCATTGAGAAAGCAATAAATTTTAAAAAAACTATTGGTCTGGTGCCAACAATGGGATCTTTACATGATGGCCACCTATCTTTATTAAAAAAAGCAGTCCGTAGTTGTGATGTTGTTTGGGTGACTATTTTTGTTAATCCAACACAATTTAACAACAAACAAGATCTTAATAATTACCCTAAAAACATTAAAAAAGATCTAAAAATGATTTCTAAAATTTCAAAAAAAATTAATGTTTTTAGTCCTGAAATTTCTGAGATGTATGAAAGTAAATTAGAAACAGAGGATTTTGATTTTCAAAATCTAGATAATGAACTTGAGGGAAAATACAGAAATAACCATTTTAAAGGAGTTGGAACTATAGTTAATAAATTATTTAATTTATTTAAGCCAAATAAAGCGTTTTTTGGAGAAAAAGATTTTCAACAAACTAGAATTATAGATATATTAATTAAAATTAAAAAATTTCAAACAGAACTTATTATTTGTCCGACAATTAGAGAAAAAAATGGACTAGCATTAAGTTCAAGAAACGGTTTACTTTCATCTGAGAATAAGAAAAAAGCTGCTATTATTTACAAAACTCTAATTTATTGTAAAGAAAACATATCAGAGTTTTCATTTCAAAAAATCTATGATAATTGTAAAAAAGAAATTAATTCTCTTTCTGATTTTAAGTTAGAATATTTAGAAATAGTTAACAATGAAAGCCTGAAAAAAGAAAAAAAATTTAATTTGAATAAGTCTTACAGAATATTTATTTGTGTTTTAGTTAAAGGTGTTAGGTTGATTGATAATATTTTAGTTAAATAGTTATATTTGCCGCATGGAAATTGAAGTATTAAAATCTAAAATTCATAGAGTAACAGTTACTGATTGTGATTTAAATTATATTGGAAGCATTACTATTGATGAATCTCTGCTAGATGCAGCTAATATGGTGCCTGGAGAAAAGGTTCAAGTAGTAAATATTAACAATGGAGAACGATTAGAAACTTATATTATCAAGGGTAAAAAAGGTAGTGGAGAAATTACTTTAAATGGACCCGCAGCAAGAAAAGTTCAAAAAGGTGATAAAGTCATTATTATTAGTTACGCTAGAATGAATTTAAATGATGCAAAAACATATAACCCTACTTTGGTGTTTCCCAACAATGACAATCTTTTAGCCTAATAATGCCAAAACTATTTTTTCAATGGTTTAAAAAATTTTTTCCTCCTCTCTTAGGGCTTTTATTAATTTATTACTCTTACGCTAACACAACTTCATTAGAAAGGATAGAAATTTATTCCTCGATGAAATCTGCAGATTTCAAATTTGTGTTTTTATCAATTTTTTTAGGAGTATTAAGTCACCTTATAAGGTCTTTAAGATGGCAATCTATGCTTAAACCGTTAGGTTATAAGATCAGTCTCTTAAATTCAATTATGTCAGTTTTAATCGCGTTTTTATCTAATTTAGGCATTCCTAGATCTGGTGAATTTTTAAGAGCAAGTTCAATATCATATTATGAAAAAATCCCTTTCGAAAAAAGTTTTGGAACTATAGTAACAGAAAGAATTATTGATGTTATTATTTTAGTTGCACTTATACTTTATGGTGTATCAATTTTTTCTAAAATAGAAATTCCTGAATTTTCAATTAACAAAAAACTGATTTTTGGGTTTTTTTATATTCTATTTTTTGGGTTAATAATTTATTATTTTATTTCAAAATCAAAATATAAAAACAGAATCAAAAACTTATTTATGGGATTAAAAAAAGGTGTTCTTTCTATTATAAAAATTGAAAACAAATCAATATTTATTTTTCATTCACTTTTTATTTGGTTATGCTATTTTTTAATGTTTTATGTTGTGAAATTTAGTATTCCTGAAACCTATAACTTGGAGTTTGAACCAATATTTCTAGCTTTCTTGGCTGGAGCAATGGCCATGGCTTTAACAAATGGGGGAATTGGTGCATACCCATTAGCAATTGCTGCAGTAATTAGTCAGTATGATGTTCCATATGAGAGTGCATTAGCTTTAGGCTGGATTGTCTGGACTAGTCAAACATTAATGATTATAACTTTTGGTTCATTATCTTTTGTTTTTTTACCTATATTAAACAAATAAAATAATAATTAATGGCTGTGACAAAAACTTCCTATTGTTGCCAAAACTGCGGGGCTCAACATTCAAAGTGGCTTGGTCAATGCAGTTCATGTAAAGAATGGAACACATTAATTGAAGAAGTTATAAAGAAATCTTCAAAAGTTAATTTAGGTTTAAGTACTGATCAATTAAAATCCAAAGCTAGACTGGTTAATGAAATTGATTTTGAAAAGGATCCAAGATTGTTAATTGAAGATAAAGAACTAAACAGAGTTTTAGGTGGAGGAGTTGTTCCTGGATCTCTTGTTCTTATTGGGGGAGAACCTGGAATAGGTAAGTCCACATTATTACTTCAAATTTCGTTGGAAATAAAAAACAAGGTTTTATACGTTACTGGTGAAGAAAGTCAACAGCAAATTAGAAGAAGAGCTAATAGGATAAATAACGATTCCAATCAATGTTTTATTTTAAATGAGACGAATGTTGAAGCTATAATATCAAATATTAATACGATAAAACCAGAACTAGTAATCATAGATTCTATTCAAACATTACAAACCGATATTATAGACAGTAGCCCAGGAAGCGTATCCCAAATTAAAGAATCAGCATCTCAATTTTTAAATTATTCAAAAAAAACAAATCTTCCAGTTTTTCTAGTTGGACACATTACAAAAGATGGTGGAATTGCAGGCCCTAAAATTTTAGAACATATGGTAGACGTTGTTTTACAATTTGAAGGAGATCGAAATAATATTTATAGAATTTTAAGAGCTAAAAAAAACAGATTTGGATCAACAGCTGAGATAGGTATTTATGAAATGTTGAACAATGGTCTTCGTCAGGTTACAAACCCAAGCGAACTATTGATTTCTAATAATAAAACCTCTTTAAGTGGAAATGCTATTGCCTCAACTATTGAAGGAATTAGACCAATTATGATAGAAATTCAAGCTTTGGTAAGTTCTGCAGTCTATGGAACACCTCAAAGAAGTACAACAGGATTTAATGCCAAAAGATTAAATATGTTACTCGCTGTTTTAGAAAAACGAGCTGGATTCAAACTAAGCTCAAAAGATGTTTTTTTAAATATTACAGGTGGTATTAAGATTGATGATCCTGCAATGGATCTAGCTGTTGTAGCGGCTATTCTGTCTAGCAACTTTAATATTCCATTACAAAAAGGAATTTGTTTTGCAGCAGAAATCGGGCTTTCTGGCGAACTTAGATCTGTTCCTAAAATTGATCAACGCATAAATGAAGCAGAAAAACTTGGATTTGAAATATTAGTAGTTTCTGAAGCTGCCAAAATTTCTTTTGTTCCAAAAAAATTAAAAATAATCTCTTATTCAAGAATTGAGGAACTGATTAAAAATCTTTTTAAGGGGCAGGATTAGGAATAATCTTGTGAACTTCTTCGATATCTTTTAAAACATCATTATTTAGATCAATATTTATACTTTCAATATTCTCTTTCAATTGATCGAGTTTAGTTGCGCCTATGATATTACTAGTTACAAATGGCCTGGAGCTTACAAATGACAAAGCCATTTGTGTTAATGATAAACCATGTTTTTGTGAAACATTATGATACATCATGGTAGCTTTCATTGAATTTTCACCTGAGAATCTACTTAAATTTGGAAATAATTTTAATCTACTATCGCTAGGCATATTTCCTTTTAAATATTTACCACTTAATACACCAAATCCAAGTGGTGAATAAGCTAGTAAGCCAACATTTTCTCTAATACATATCTCAGAGTTACCTATTTCAAAAAGTCTATTTAAAAGTGAATAAGGGTTTTGAATAGTGATTGTTTTTGGTAATTTCTTCTTTGATAATTCTAAATATTTCATAAAAGCCCAAGGATTTTCATTTGAAATTCCAATTTGTCTTATTTTTCCACTAGAAATAAGTTCTTTTAAGTTAAAAAGTACCGTTTCAAAATTTTCTTCCCAATTATCGTTATTTGAAGAATCAAAATCTCTTTTCCCAAAAGTATTAGTAATTCTTTCAGGCCAATGAAGTTGATACAAATCTATATAATCTGTTTTGAGCCTTTTCAAACTCTCATCAACAGCAGAATTCAAAGCAAGTTTTGAAAAACCAGTCGTTCTAATATGTTTAGTGTAATCTCCAGGTCCAGCAATTTTGGTCGCTAATACAATTTGATCTCTATTATTTTTTTGACTCATCCATTTACCAATAATTTTTTCGGTATCTGCATATAATTCTGCAGTTGCAGGAACAGGATAAAGTTCAGCAGTATCAAAAAAATTAACACCTTTATCTAAAGCATAATCCATTTGTTCAAATCCTTCTTTTTCTGAATTTTGATTCCCAAAAGTCATAGTTCCAAGACATATTTTGCTAACCTTAATATCAGTAGATGGTAAAACAGTATATTTCATGTATTTATAAATTTAATTCGACAACTATTGGGCAATGATCTGAATGAAAAACTTGATCTAATATTGACGAAGATCTAATTTTGGTATTTAATGAATTGGAAACTAAATTATAATCAATTCTCCAACCTTTATTATTTGCTCTGGAATTCGCCCTATAACTCCACCAGCTGTATTTATCAGGGTCTTTATTTAAATGTCTAAATGAATCAGTAAATCCAATATTCATAAAATCAGTTAACCATTCTCTCTCAAAAGGAAGAAACCCTGAAACTTTAGCATTTCTAACAGGATCGTGAATATCAATGGCATTATGACAAATATTATAATCTCCACATATTACTAGGTTTGGTATATCTTTTTTAAGTTTTAATATATAATCCTTAAATTCTCTCATGTATTTAAATTTATATTCCAGTCTTTGAATATTAGATCCTGATGGAAGATATAGACTCATAATTGAGACATCTTCAAAATCAACTCTAAGATTTCTTCCCTCGAAATCCATATGATCAATTCCTGTTCCAAATTCAATATGATTAGGCTTATGTTTAGATAATATGGCTACACCACTATATCCTTTTTTTTGAGCAGAAAACCAGTAATTATAATTATACCCAATATCTGAAAAGAGACTTAAATCAAATTGTTCCTTATTAGCTTTAATTTCTTGCAAGCATATCACATCACATTCTGATTTTTTTAACCAATTAACAAACCCTTTTTTTATAGCAGCTCTAATACCATTAACGTTATAAGAAATAACCTTCATATTAGAATCTTAGCCATGATTTAAAATCAAGTTCTGAAGAAATTTTATTTTTTATTTCCTGGACAGTTAACCTATTTTGCACCATTGTGTCTCTATCTCTAATAGTAATTGTTCCGTCTTCAAGAGATTGATGATCTACAGTCAAACAATAGGGTGTCCCTAAAGCGTCTTGCCTTCTGTATCTACGTCCTATAGCATCTTTTTCATCATAAATAGAATTATAATCCCACTTAAATTCTTCTAATATTTTTTTTGATAGTTCTGGAAGACCGTCTTTTTTCACAAGAGGAAGAACTGCAACCTTTTTCGGGGCAAGAATTTTAGGAAATTTCAAGACTGTTCTAAAAGAACCATCATCCAGTTTTTCTTCTGTTAAAGATTTTGAAAAAACAGCTAAAAACATTCTATCTAAACCTATTGATGTTTCTAGAACATAAGGAGTATAACTTTCATTAACGACCGTATCAAAATATTTTATTTTTTTAGATGAAAATTTTTCATGACTAGAAAGGTCAAAGTCAGTCCTAGAGTGAATACCTTCAAGTTCTTTAAACCCAAACGGAAAATTAAATTCTATATCACATGCTGCGTCAGCATAATGAGCAAGCTTGTCATGATCGTGAAACCTGTAATTATCATCTCCTAATCCAAGTGAAAGGTGCCATGCTAATCTGTTTTCTTTCCATTTTGCATACCATTCTTTTTGAGTACCTGGTTTGATAAAAAACTGCATTTCCATTTGTTCAAACTCTCTCATTCTGAATATAAATTGTCTAGCAACAATTTCATTTCTAAAGGCTTTACCTATTTGAGCTATTCCAAAGGGAATTTTTAATCTACTGGTTTTTTGAACATTTAAAAAATTTACAAAAATACCTTGTGCGGTTTCAGGTCTTAAATAAAGATCCATAGCACTTTCAGCAGATGCTCCTAGCTTAGTTCCAAACATTAAATTAAATTGTTTAACCTCTGTCCAATTTTTAGAACCAGATACAGGACATGCAATTTCTAAATCTTCTATTAGTTTTTTTAAAGCTTTAAGGTCATCATTTTCCAAAGATTCACTAAAAGTTTTAGAGATCTCTTTAATTTTATTTTTGTAATTTAAAATTCTTGGATTTGTAGAGACAAACTGTTTTTGATCAAAATTTTCTCCAAATCTCTTTTTTGCTTTTGAAATTTCTTTTTGAATTTTATTATCAATTTTCGAAAGGTATTCTTCAATTAGAACATCCGCTCTGTACCTTTTTTTTGAATCTTTGTTGTCAATTAAAGGATCATTAAATGCATCAACATGACCAGAAGCTTTCCATATTTTAGGGTGCATTAAAATAGCAGAATCTATATTAACTATATTATCATTTAACTGAACCATTGCTTTTAGCCAGTAATTCTTAATATTATTTTTAAGATCTGTTCCGTTTTGACCGTAGTCATAAACGGCACTTAATCCATCATAGATTTCGCTAGATTGAAAAACAAATCCATATTCTTTAGCGTGAGAGATTACTTTTTTAAATTTATCTTCTTTACTCATATTGTAAAAATAAGAGTTAAATTTTATATAAATTCTATTTATTCAATTAAAATAGAATTAGAGAAAATAATTGTTATTTTGCTTATCTATTACAAATGATGAAAAAAATAAAATTAATTTTCCTGGTTCTATTTTGTTCCTCGTTAATTAATTGTGCTAAAAGAGGAATTCCAGACGGAGGTCCTAAGGATGAAAACCCTCCAGTTCTTTTAAATGCTGAGCCAGAAGAGAACTCTGTTAATTTTAATGAAGATAGAATAAGGCTTTATTTTAACGAATATATTAAACTCAAGGACTTCAGAAAACAACTTGTTGTTTCTCCTCCTATCGACAAAAGCTTTTATTCAATTAGTCCTCAATCTGGGGCATCAAAATATATTCAAATTGATATTAAAGAACAACTTGATGAAAACAGTACTTATGTTTTTAATTTTGGTCAAAGTGTGGTAGATAATAATGAAGAAAATAAACTTCCTTTTTTTAGTTATGCTTTTTCAACTGGTGAATATGTCGATTCATTATATGTTTCAGGAAATATTACTAGCTCTCTGGAAAGAAAATCTGACGATTTTATTTCTACTTTTTTGTATCCAATAAATGAAAATTATAGTGATTCAATAATATATAATGGTTTGCCAAACTATGTGGGAAGCTCCCTTGATTCGACCAACTTTAAAATGACCAATTTAAAAAAAGGCAAATATTTATTATTGGCATTAAAAGATGAAAATAGTAATTATAAATTTGATCCTGAGTTTGAAAAAATTGGATTTGTTGATCAATTCATTGATCTGCCTACAAAGGATAGCCTCAATATAAAATTATTTAAAGAAGAAATTCCTTTTAGAAGTTTTAAACCCTTTTTAGAAACAGAAAACAGAATAGGATTTGGATTTAAAGGAAATTATGAAGATGTTGAAATAGAAGTGATTGACCAAAAAAAAATAGAGTCCATTGTAACTAAAAATAAAGATTCAGATACTTTAAATTATTGGTTTAAAACTAAAGAATACGATTCTTTAAAATTTGTTGTCAAATCTAGACTTTATAATGAAAAATTTACATTGAAGTTTAAAGAAATGGATAGAGATTCTTTAGCGCTTAATCCGTCAACAAAATCAGTTTTAGATCTTAATGAAAAATTTAAAATTTATAGTAATATACCTATAACTAGTGTAAATAAAGATCAAATTAATATTTTAAATAAAGATTCTGTTTTAATCCCTTTTACAACTAATATAGATGAAAACAAATTTGATGTAAATTTTGATTTTGAGTTGTTGCCAAATGACAATTATATCGTGAATTTATATCCAAATGCATTTATTGATTTTCTAGAAACTACAAACGATACAATAAGTTATAAGTTTAAGACCAAAAGCAGATCAGATTACGGGACATTAAAGCTTGGAATTAATAATATTAAAGAATATCCCGTTATAGTTCATTTAACTAACAACAAAGATGAAGTAATTAGAAAAAAAATGTTAACCTCTTTTGATGATCCTTGTATTTTTGAGTATTTAAAACCTGCTAATTATTTTGTAAAAGTCATTTTTGACAAAAATAAAAATCAAATTTGGGATACTGGAAGTTTTTTAAATAGAATACAGCCTGAAAAAGTATTTCACCACGAAGAAGAATTTATAATTAGAGCTAATTGGATACTTGAAGAAAAAATTATTATAAAATGAAAAAGATTTCCATCTTAATTTTGGTTATTCTTGGACTATATATATTTAATATTTTTTGGAGTACAGGTTATTTTAGAATAATTGAAAATAAGTTTGATGGGGAAATATTAACTAAAATAAATGTTGTTGGAGCAGAAGACATTACAATAAATCACATTGATAGTTTTGCTATAGTATCTTCAACTAAAAGAAAAGCTTTTCCTGCAAATGAACAAGAAACAGGAGGTCTATATTATATCGATCTAAAGAACATTGAATCAGACCCTGTTCTTTTAACAAAAGATTTCAATAAACCGTTTGCTCCTCATGGAATTTCAATTTTTAAAACTGACAGTATTACAACAATTGCTGTTGTAAACCATACTATAGAAAAAGAATACATAGAAATTTTTAAATTAGTTGGAACTAAACTTAGTCATTTTAAAACCCTTGATAATCCAATGATTTCAAGTCCAAACGATGTTGTTTTAATTAATGAAACTAGTCTGTATTTTACTAACGATCACAAGTATAAAAATGGAATATTACGTTTAGCTGAAGATTATTTGGGGTTACCTATTTCAAATGTTATTTTTTTTGATGGATTGAACTTCAAAGAAGTTGCAAACGGAATATCATTTGCTAATGGAATTAATTATGATTCAAAAAAAGAATTACTTTTTGTAGCATCTCCTCGAAAATTTTATATAAAAGTATTTAAAAAAAATACTGATAATTCTTTAACCTTTATTGAAAATATTTATTGTGGAACAGGCGTAGATAATATTGAATTTGATTTAGACGATAAGCTTTGGATAGGAGCTCATCCAAGTCTTTTACATTTTGATTCATATTCAAAAGGCAACAACAAATTTGCGCCATCAGAAATTATAGCAATAGAATACATTGAAAAGAATAATTATATTAAAGAAAACATTTATTTAGAAACAGGTCAAGCTATGTCTGGATCTACAGTTGCCGCGCCCTTTGGAAATCTAATTTTAATGGGAAATGTAATGGATAATCATTTACTTGTATTAAGAAAATGATTAGATATCTAAGATGAAATTTTAGCTTTCAAGAAATCTCTATTCATTCTTGCTATATTCTCTAAAGATATTCCTTTAGGACATTCTACTTCACACGCTCCAGTGTTTGTACAGTTACCAAACCCTTCTTCATCCATTTGTTTTACCATGTTCAAAACTCTATCATTAGCCTCTACTTTTCCCTGAGGAAGAAGAGAAAACTGAGATACTTTAGCCGAAACGAATAACATTGCACTTGAATTTTTACAAGTAGCGACACAGGCTCCACATCCAATACAAGTAGCAGCATCAAATGCTTTATCTGCACTATTTTTTTCTATTGGAATAGCATTAGCGTCTTGAGTATTCCCTGATGTGTTTACAGAAATATACCCTCCTGCATGTTGAATCCTATCAAATGACGAGCGATCAACAACTAAATCTTTTATAACCGGAAAAGAATTTGCTCTGAACGGTTCAATATGGATCGTATCTCCATCTTTAAATTTTCTCATGTGCAACTGACATGTTGTAACAAGTCTGTCTGGTCCGTGTGCTTCTCCGTTAATAAACATTGAGCAAGAACCGCATATTCCCTCTCTACAATCGTGATCAAAAGCTACGGGATCAATTCCTTTAACTGTCAATTGTTCATTGAGAACATCCATCATTTCTAAAAATGACATGTCAGGAGAAATATTTTCTATTTCGTAAGAAACAATTTTACCTTTATCGTTAGAATTTTTTTGACGCCAAATTTTTAATTTAAGTTTCATCCTATTTATAAGATCTAGTTTTTAATTCTATATTTTCATAAATCAAATCCTCTTTGTGTAAAACAGCTTCTGATGGTTCGCCTTTATTTTCCCAAGCGGAAACAAAAGTAAAGTTTGTATCATCTCTTAAGGCTTCTCCTTCTTTAGTTTGAGACTCTTCTCTGAAATGACCTCCACATGATTCCGATCTTTCCAAAGCGTCTTTAGCAAACAATTCTCCTAATTCAAGAAAATCTGAAACTCTAACTGCTTTGGCTAAGGGTTCGTTAAATGAATCTTCAGAGCCAGGAACAGAAATGTTTTTATAAAAATCTTTTCTAAGTAATTGAATTTCTTCAATAGCTTCTTTTAGTTCTTTCTCATTTCTAGACATCCCGCATTTATTCCAAATAATTTTACCCAATTTTTTATGGAAATAATCTACACTTTTAGTCCCTTTATTATTGATTAATAAGTCTATTTTGTTTTTAACAGCATTTTCGGCTTCTTCAAATTCTTTGCAATCTATTGAGATCGAACCAGTTCGAATATCATCAGCTAAATAATCTCCAATGGTGTAAGGAAGAACAAAATATCCATCTGCTAATCCTTGCATAAGTGCGGAAGCTCCTAACCTGTTAGCTCCATGATCAGAAAAATTAGCTTCCCCAATTGCAAAACATCCTGGAATTGTCGTCATTAAATTATAATCAACCCAAACACCGCCCATTGTATAATGAACAGCGGGATAAATCATCATTGGAGTTTCGTATGGATTTTGATCAACTATTTTTTCATACATCTGAAATAAGTTTCCATATTTTGATTTAATCACTTCTTTTCCTAAATCCTTTACTAAACTTAAATTATCTTCATCTAATCCTTTTAAATGAGCTTTTTCTTTACCGTATCTTATTATAGCAGAAGCAAAGTCTAAAAATACAGCTTCTCCTGTTTTATTTATTCCAAAACCAGAATCACATCTTTCTTTTGCAGCTCTAGAAGCTACATCTCTTGGAACTAAATTTCCAAAAGCAGGATATCTTCTTTCTAAATAATAATCTCTTTTGTCTTCAGACAAATCTACTGGTTTTAATCTGCCTTCTCTTATAGCAATTGAGTCACTTTTTGATTTTGGAACCCAGATTCTACCATCATTTCTAAGAGACTCCGACATCAAAGTTAATTTTGATTGATGATCCCCAGAGACCGGAATACAAGTAGGGTGAATTTGAGTAAAACATGGATTAGCAAAATACGCACCTTTTTTATGTATTTTCCATGAAGCAGAAACGTTACTTCCCATTGCATTTGTTGATAAATAAAATAAGTTTCCGTAACCTCCTGAAGCTATAACTACTGCATGAGCTGAGTGTCTTTCTATTTTTCCGTTGATGAGGTTTCTAGTAATAATTCCTCTGGCTTTTCCATCTATTTTAACTAGATCCATCATCTCATGTCTGTTAAACATTTGTATTTTTCCTCTAGCAATTTGTCTGTTCATAGCAGAATAGGCTCCAAGTAATAATTGTTGGCCTGTTTGTCCTTTAGCATAAAATGTTCTGGAAACTAAAACTCCTCCAAACGATCTATTGTCTAAAAGTCCTCCATAGTCTCTTGCAAAAGGTACCCCTTGAGCTACACACTGGTCAATAATATTTGCTGATACTTCCGCTAACCTGTAGACATTTGCTTCTCTTGATCTATAATCTCCACCCTTAACAGTATCATAAAAAAGCCTGTGAATTGAATCTCCGTCACCTTGATAATTTTTTGCAGCATTGATTCCTCCTTGAGCTGCAATAGAATGAGCTCTACGCGGTGAATCTTGGAAGCAAAACGCTTTAACGTTGTAGCCCAATTCAGCTAAAGTAGCGGCAGCAGAACCTCCAGCTAATCCGGTTCCAACTACAATTACATCAATTAATCTTTTGTTTGCAGGGCTTACTAAACGTATATTATTCTTATGATTTGTCCATTTTTTTGAAATTGGACCTTCAGGGATTTTAGCTTTTACTTTAAACATATCTTAATTATTTAAATAATGAAAAATTGCAATAAAACTAAATCCTAAAGGAATTCCTATAGCATATATAATTGTAAAGGTTTTTACTAAATAATTGTATTTATTATTAATACCCATCGACTGGAAAGCTGAGGAAAAACCATGTAAAAGGTGAAGAGATAAGAACCCAAAAGAAATAACGTATAAAACAACTTTCACCAAATCTTCAAATTTATCAGATAATTCATCATAATATCTATTTGGATCGTCTGGTAAAAACTCAACATACTTATAATTCATTTCTGGAATCCAAAAATCATAAAAATGTAAAATTAAAAATGATAAGACTACAGCTCCTGAGATAATCATATTTCTAGACATCCAACTTGCGTTACTTGAACCCTTATACTTTACATATTTTATTTTTCTAGAGGATCTGTTTTGAAAATCTAAAACAAAACCCATAACAAAATGAAAAATTACTCCAAAAATTAAAATGGGTTGTGCAATAAATTGTACAACAAAGTTTGATCCCATAAAATGAGAAAATTGATTAAAAATTGATTCACTAAAAACAGATGTAATGTTGATTATAAAGTGTTGAAATAGAAAAATAATTAAAAAAAGCCCTGAAACAGCCATTGCTATTTTTTTAATTATTGAAGCTTGAATTACATTACTCATTACTGAATTATAAATAATTACTAAACAAAATTAACCTATGAGCCGATACAAGGCAATAAAAACTTAACATTTATTTTATATCAAATTTTTCTGATACTTCTCCAATCACTATTTCATATTGTCCCTTTTTTAAATAAAATTTACCGTCATCTGATTGTTTAATTTTATTTTTTTTACCCATTTTTTTATTAGGATATACTATCGGTAAATCTACTTTTTGAAACCCTTCTTCTAAATTTAATTTCATTTTATAAATTAAACTTTTATCACTGTCTAAAAGCTTCATAGTAAGCTTTTCGTCTTTAACAGAATATAAATTAAAATACTTGTCAGGTGAATTAAATTCAGACCAATTATATGTTCTTTTTCCCCATCTAGAGGAGAAATTAATATCATTTGGAATTATGAAATGATTTTGTTTTAAATTTCTTTTTTCAAGAAAAGAATAAATAATAGACAAATCCATTTTATAAATTGATCTTCCGTGTGTACCAATTAATAAATCTTTTGCTCTTTTTTGTATAACCAGATCATGCGTAGCTACTTTTTGTAAACCATTATTAAAAGAATTCCAACTCAATCCTTTATCAAAACTCATGTAGACGCCATTATCAGTTCCTAGATAAAGTAAATCTTCATAATAAGGATCTTCTTTGATTACATTTACAGATGAAATTGGCAAATTTGAATGTATAGATTTCCAGTTTTCCCCATTGTCTTCAGTAACAAAAACGTATGGTTTAAAATCATCAAACCTATATCCATTTAAAGAAACATATATCCTGTTTTCTTTGTGTTTTGAAAAAACAACCCTACTAACCCACATGTTTTTAGGCAAATTTCTAGAAATTATTTTCCAATTATTTCCCCCATCATTTGATAGCTGAACTAGACCGTCATCTGATCCAGTAACTAGTTTTCCGAATTTAAAAATTGATTCATCAATTGATGACAAAGTTCCATAAGGAACATTTCCTTTTTTAATTCCGTTTGTTAAATCCTTAGATTTAAAAGACCATTTATCACCTCTGTTATAAGAGACGTGAAGTTTATTACTACCTAAATACAATATGTCTTGATTGTGTGAAGAAAGTAAAATTGGTGTTTGCCAATTAAATCTTAAAGGAGACTCTCCTAGATCATGTTTTGGTTTTATATATGTTCTTTTTGATTTATTAATTCTATAATAAACCCCAAACTGAGATCCTGTATATATAATATTCGAATCTCTATTATCAATTTGAACCTGCATCCCATCTCCTCCCATTATAGATTTCCAGTTATTATGCCCAGTTTGATGCCATCTTAAACT
>PADT01000053.1 GCA_002700465.1 Flavobacteriaceae bacterium
TATTGATGGAGTTTTTTTTTCCAGTTTGATTTGTGTAAGAGATAAAATCGAAGAAATTATAGATTCCAGAACATCTGATGCCATAGCATTAGCAATAAGATTTAATTCTCCCATTTTTACTTATGAAAGTGTTTTAGAAAAAGCAGGGATAATAATTAAAGCTGGGGGTGAAAAAGTAAAAAAAGAGAGCCATACATCAAAAAAAGTTGATTTTAATAAAATGTCAATTAAACAAATAAAAAGTGCAATCGAGATAGCTGTAAAAAATGAAGATTACGAATTAGCGGCTCAATTGAGAGATAAACTAACTGAAAAAAATGAATAGTTATTTAATAGGATTCTTCAGTAATGAAATTTTACAAAATGAAATAATTCTTAGTCAAGGGTTTTCTTTTGAAAGTATTTTGAGAGGAATTGTTGGAATGATTTTTCTAATATTTGTAGCCTATCTTTTCAGTAATAATCGAAAAGCAATAAATTGGAAATCTGCCCTTATTGGATTGTCAACACAATTAATTTTAGCCATTCTTGTTTTAAAAGTCAATTTTGTTCAGAAAATATTTGAATTTTTTGGAAAAATATTCGTTAAAACTTTAGATTTTACAATGGAGGGGAGTAAGTTTCTTCTTGGTGACATGGTCAATGTTGAAACTTTTGGATATGTATTTTTATTTCAAGTTCTTCCAACCATTATATTCTTCTCAGCATTGACATCTGTTTTATTTTATCTAGGAGTTATTCAAAAAGTTGTAAAAATATTAGCATTAAGTTTAAGTAAACTTTTAAATATTTCAGGTGCTGAAAGTTTAAGTGTGGCAGGAAATATTTTTCTAGGTCAAACCGAAGCTCCATTAATGATTAAAGCGTATTTAGACAAGATGACTAAGTCTGAAATTCTTTTAGTAATGATTGGGGGAATGGCTACTGTAGCAGGAGGTGTTTTGGCTGCATACATAGGGTTTCTTGGTGGTGAAGATGAAGTTTTAAAACTTTTTTATGCTAAACATTTACTCACTGCCTCAGTTATGGCTGCACCAGGTGCAATTGTTATTTCAAAAATTTTGTTCCCAGAAACAGACACAATTAACAAAGATGTTTCAGTTTCACAAGATAAAATCGGTTCAAATTTATTAGATGCTATAGCAAATGGAACAACTGAAGGATTAAAATTAGCAGCAAATGTTGGCGCTATGCTTTTGGTATTTATTGCTTTTATAGCAATGGTGAATTTTGGATTTGAAAAAATGGGAGCTATTTCTGGATTGAATTACTGGATAAGTGAAAATACAACCTACCAATTCCTTTCAATAGAATTTATTTTAGGTTATACATTTTCACCAGTAATGTGGATAATTGGAGTTGCAAAAGAAGATATGGCATTAATGGGTCAACTCCTAGGTATAAAATTAGCTGTTAGTGAATTTATTGGCTATATGCAATTAGCTGAACTTAAGGATATATCTAATATAGTCCATTTGCAATACGAAAAATCGATAATAATGGCTACCTACATGTTGTGTGGATTTGCCAACTTTTCTTCTATTGGAATTCAAATAGGTGGAATTGGATCTTTAGCTCCAAATCAAAGAACAAATTTATCAAAATTTGGAATGATCGCAGTTCTAGGTGGTACTCTAGCTTCACTATTATCTGCAACTATTGCTGGTATGATAATTGGTTAATATTTTTTAATAAGTTAAAGGATATTCTTTGGCTCAATTTTAGTTAATTTATATTTTTGAAATCTTATTTATTACAATGAAACAATATTTAGACTTAGTTAAGTACGTTCTTGAGAATGGTAATGAAAAATCTGATAGAACGGGTACGGGTACAAAAAGTGTATTTGGTTATCAAATGCGTTTTGATTTATCAAAGGGGTTTCCAATGATTACAACAAAAAAAGTTCATCTAAAATCTATAGTTCACGAACTTTTATGGTTTATAAAAGGTGAAACAAATATTGAATATTTAAAAAGTAATGGTGTAAAAATTTGGGACGCATGGGCCGATTCTAACGGTGATTTAGGCCCTGTTTACGGACACCAGTGGAGAAATTGGAATAGTGACGGTATTGATCAAGTTTCGGAAGTTATTAATACTTTAAAACATAATCCGGATAGCAGAAGAATGCTTGTAACAGCATGGAACCCAGGAGTTCTACCAGACACAAAAGAAAGTTTTGAAGAAAATGTTAAAAAAGGTAAAGCAGCCCTTCCTCCGTGCCATGCTTTTTTTCAATTTTATGTATACAACAATAAATTATCCTGTCAGCTTTATCAAAGAAGTGCTGATATATTTTTAGGGGTTCCTTTTAATATAGCTTCATACGCTCTACTCACCGAAATGATAGCTCATGTTTGTGGTTATGAAGCTGGAGATTTTGTACACACATTTGGAGATGCTCACATATATAATAATCATATTGAACAATTAAATCTTCAACTTTCAAGAGAACCAAGAGATTTACCCAAATTAAAAATATTGAATATGATTCATAACATAAATGATTTTAAGTTTGAAGATTTTGAAATTATCAATTACAATCCTCATCCTCACATTAAAGGAAAAGTAGCTGTATAAGTAAAAACATTCTTTTTAGTACGTTTTTTTTTCTATTTTACTCTGTTAAATTTGATTTTTTTATAAAATAAACTTAACATTAATTAAGTATATTTTAATATATTGGATTTTTAAAAAAAATGTGCATTGTCGGCATGCATTTTGATATTTGTATAATAAAAAACAAACATTTTGAAATTAAATAAGCAAATAACATTTTTTTCATTAGTATTTATTTTCGTTGTTGGATTGACTAACTATGATAACATTTTATACTCATACAAAAGATCTGTTCATAATGATAATTTAAAAAACAGTTCAATTAAATCAACTTATAAACTAAAAAAATCTGAAAGAAAAAAAATAGGACTTCCACCAAATCAATATCAAGAAAAAATATGGCAGCTTTCTATGAACCCGATGACTGGGAAAACAGAAATTAATAATTTATTTGAAACCCAGTATAAATTAAACAAATCACAGGAATCTTCTGTTAAGAGTTTTAGTGTTCCAGGAGAATCTGAAGAAATGAAATGGGTCAGTAGAGGACCAAATAATGTTGGTGGAAGAACAAAAGGTCTCATGTTTGATCCAAATGATGAAAATGATGAAACCGTTTTTGCTGGAGGAGTTAGCGGTGGCCTTTTTAAAAATACAAATATTTCTGACGGAAACACCTCAGAATGGATACATATTAAAGGGATACCCGAAAATATTCCGGTATCTTCTATTGTTTACGATCCAAATGATTTAAAAACTTTTTATGTTGGAACAGGAGAGTCGTATACAGGAGCAGAAGCTTTAGGAAATGGACTCTGGAAATCTAGTGATGCTGGTGAAACATGGACAAATGTTTTTGGAGGTAAATCTGATACAGAAATTGTTTATAGAAGTAAAGGTAATTTTGTTAAAATTAACAATTTAGAATTAGGGCCCTACACTTACATTGGAGCAGGTTTTGGTCCTTCGTTAACTTCCACACCAATTACAGCTGATTTGATATTAGCTGATGATGGAGACGATTCAGGGGATGCATCTGACGGTATTGGTGGATCGAAATATGATGCGTGTCAAACAATTTCAAATGGATCTCAAATTAATGGTAGAATAGCACTTATTGAACGAGGAGATTGTCCATTTGTTGATAAAGTTAGAAGAGCTCAACAAGCAGGTGCTATTGCCGTTATTGTAATGAACAGAAATGACGGAAGTCAAGCAGATTGGAGTTCAGCTCCAATTACAATGGGAGGAAGTAATGCAGAAGATATTTCAATTCCATCAGTAATGATATCATCCACAGATGGAACTCGTCTTAAATCAAGACTATTAAATAATCAAACTATAAATGTTTCATTATCACTTGAAACTTTAGCAAGTGCTGGAAGAACAGTAAGTCCTGGTATTTTTTACATCAACGATGTTGTAGTTAGAGACAATGATGGAACATCTGAGGTTATTATAGCAGCTGGCGTTTCCTCTCACAGAGATGACACAAATCACCTTTTTGGAGTTGACGATTATGGAATATGGAAATCTAATGATGCAGCAGCCTCATGGGATAAGGTTCCTTTTAATATTGATGGTTCTGCTTATTCTTATCAACCAATGGATTTAGAGATTGCTCCAGACAATAAATTATGGGCTTCAACAACCAGAAACCATAGAGGTTCTGGAGGTGGTACTATTTTAGTAGCTAATTCAGATATTACAGCTTTCAGCGTCAAGCATACCATAACATACAATGATGGAGCAGACACTGCGAGAAGAACCGAACTTGAGGTAGCTTCAAATGGAGATATATATGCCTTAGCTGCAGAAAATCCAGTAACAATCATTAAATCAACTAATGAATTTGCTACTGCACCTACTCCGCTTACACTACCCGATGATGCTGATACTGGAATTGATGCAAATGATTTTACAAGAGGACAGTCTTTTTACGATTTAATGATAGAATCTGACCCTAATAACCCAGAAACTATATATGCAGGTGGTATTGATTTATTTAAATCCACAACAGGTGCAGAAAATGCGACTGCAAATCCTTGGGAACAATTCACACATTGGTATAGAGGGTTTGGCCAACAATTTGCCCATGCTGATCAGCACAATATGGCTTTTGGGAATTACGATTCTTCAAAAAAAATATTTGGAAACGATGGTGGTATTTATTTTAGTCAATCCAATGGGTCTTCCGAAGAAATATCTTCACGAAATTTTAATTATGTAACTACTCAGTTTTATACTATTGGAGTTGCACCTTCTGAAATGTTTAAAGATTTAAATAAACAAATTTCTGGGAGAGATCTTTCCAGCTGGACGACAAGAAATAAGGTTGTTACAGGAATGACAGATGTATTTCTTTCTGGTGCTCAAGATAATGGAACACAGTTTCAAACAGACAGAGAAAATAAAATAACTTCAAGTATTGATGTTTCTGGTGGAGATGGAGCAGCATCCATGTTCTCTCAAAATTTAGATAAACCATATTTTATTGCAAATTATGTGTATAATAATTCTGTAGAAGCCTATGATTTTAAAAGTGATAGTAATTTTAATATTAATAATGAAAGTGGTAGCAATGGAGATTTTATTAATGTTCAAGCTTTAGATTCAAATTATGGGATTATTTATTCAAATTACACTGGTTCAAACTTTGAAATAAAAGCTTATTACGATTGGGATGACTTCGCTGAAGCAGATAGAAACACTAACGCACCTAGCCGAACACTTCAAAGTGGAATGATGACTTCAAATGTTTCTGCGTTGACAGTTTCTCCACACACAACAAACTCATCTACTTTAATGATAGGTTTAGAAAACGGGGTAGTTATAAAAGCAGAAAATGCAAATACTGCAAACCCTGTTTACACAAATATCACAGGAAATGAATTTTTAGGAAGTGTTTCAGATATTGAATTTGGTCTTACAGAAAATGAAATTTTTGTCACATTCCATAATTATGCTGTTAAAAACATTTTTTATTCAAATGACGGAGGTGAAACGTGGTTAAATAAAGAAGGTGATGTTAATGACGGAGGCCTCCCAGATATTCCTGTTAGAGCAATTTTACAAAATCCAATTGTATTAAGTGAAGTAATAGTTGGAACTGATTTAGGAGTTTGGTATACAAAAAACTTTAACGACAATTCCCCAAAATGGAATTCTGCTTTTAACGGGATGAGTAATGTTAGAGTTACAGATCTCGATATGAGGGATGACTATAAGGTATTTGCTTCCACTTATGGAAGAGGAGTTTTTTCAGCTTTCTTTTCATCAGATGGTCCATTATTACAATTAAGTACGCCAGAATCAAAGTTGACCGTCGGACAAGGCGAGACTGGTTCTTTTGTTGTAAAACACAGAGTTTTTTCAAATTATGATTTTGAAACTACATTTTCTATTGATGGTCTTCCTGAAAACAGTAGTATATCTTACTCACCTTCTAATCCGGTCACAATTAACAGTGATGGTGAACTTACAATTGATGTTACTGTTTCTGAGGATGCAGAGGCTAAAAGTTATCCATTAATAATTAATGCTACTGCAGCTGGACAATCTATCGAATCTGTAGGAATTAATTTAGAAGTGCTTTCAAACGATTATGATAATGATGGAGTGAAAAATAGTGAAGATAATTGCGAAAATACTTATAACCCTGGTCAAGAAGATTATGATGGAGACGAAATTGGTGATGTTTGTGATCCAAATCCAGTTCCAAATGATACATTCACTTTATTTTACACAAATGAAGTATGTAGATCATCAAACAATGGACTCATAGACCTTACCATTAAAGGTGACTTCGAAACACCTTTCACAGTTTCTATTACAAGTAATTTAAGTGGCTTTAATTTTACACCTGAGGTAATTGATGCTAAAACCTGGCAATTATCTGGTTTACAAGCTGCAAACTATGAACTTTGTTTAACCAATGATAGTTTTCCAAATTACAAGCAGTGCTATAATCTGAACATTGAGGAACCTGTAGATTTAAGCGTTCTTACAAGTATCAACAGGGAAGACCGACAAGTCTTATTAAACCTTGCGGGGAGTGATAGTTACAATATAATCCTAAATGGTGCTTTAATTAAAACTTCACAAAGCATAATAGACTTACCATTAGAAGCTGGTTTTAACACAATTAAAGTAACAACTAATTTAGAATGTCAAGGAGTGTTTGAAGAAACAATATTCATTTCTGAAGATATTTTATTTAGTCCAAATCCTGCTAATGATTCATCTAAGCTTTGGGTAGGTGGCAATGACGATAATATCAATATGACTTTATTTGATATTTCTGGAAGAGTTATATGGACTAAAGATGACAAAGTACCTTATAACAGATCTATAAGTGTGCCCTTATCAAATATTAAATCGGGTGTTTATATATTACAAGTCGATTCAAAAACAGTAAATAAATCAATAAAAGTAATTAGAGAGTAATGAGAAAAATTTTATTATCTACGGTATATTTTATAAGTATTTTATTAATCTCGTGTGGCGGAAGTGCTGAAGGTGAAGGAGGCGGTGGAGGTCCAGTTGACCCACCACCTACTCCTCAAAAACCTTCAAGGGCTGTTTTAAGCAAACCCGCCAATAATACAGAGTGTTTAGAAGTTGATGCAGTTAAATTCGAATGGAACGCATCCGACAATACTACTTCTTATACTTTAAACATTAAAAATTTACTTACAAACGAAATTATTACCAATACTACAACTTCAACGTCTGCTGAGATTACTTTGACAAAAGGATTTCCATATTCATGGCAAATTATTTCAACCAACTCAACAACTTTTGTGGCGGAAAGTGATAAATGGAAGTTTTATCTTTCTGGTGAGGCATTGAAAAATCATGCGCCATTTCCAGCAGAGATACAAACTCCTAAACCTGGCTCATCTGTTAGCTCAGGAAGTGTATCATTATCTTGGACCTTTTCTGATATTGATGCAAATGATACTCATAGTTTTGATTTATACCTTGATCAAGATGCAGATAACCCTGCAACAAAGAAAATCATTTCTAATTATGGTGCTAGAAAAAGAACAGTTTCTTTAAATACACCTGGGGTTTATTATTGGAGAGTTATTACCAAAGATAATCACGGAACATCATCAGATTCCGGAATATCAACTTTTACTGTCTTAGAATAAAGTTAAATTATTGATAGAAAATAATCAATTTCATTCTTTGTATTATAAAAATTAATACTAATTCTTATTCCGTCTCCACGCTGAGAACATACGATATTGTTTTCCAAAAGGTGTTGATATAACTTTTCGTCTCCTCTAATATTGAAAATATTTGAATGTGATGCTCTTTTAATTATTTTAGATGTGAGTAGTTTTTTTATTTTAAGTTTTTCTAAAGTATAGAGTGAAAGTGAATTAATTTTTTTTTCGATTTTATCAATTCCATAAGTTGATATTTTTTTTATTGAAAAAAGTAAACTACCAAAATTTAAGGTGTCATGATGTCCAGGCTCAAATAAGTCTACAAAATATCGCTCGTTTATTTTAAAATGAGATTTTTGAAACTTGTCATTAAATGAGATAAAGCCGTTACCATATCCCCCTAACATCCATTTGTATCCACTACTAATTAAAATATCAATTTCTGAGCTTTGAAAATTAAAAAACTGAGTTCCACAAAACTGAGTTCCATCAGCAATAATCAAAATTTGAGGAAAGTCTTTTTTAATTTGTTTAATAAAGTCTAAATCAATCAAAGTCCCGTCAATATGTTGGACTATTGAGAAAATAAATAAATCAGGGTTATGTTTATTGATTCCATCTAGAATTTGAGCTTCAACATCAAAATTGTTGTCTACAAAAGTATATTGTAGACCAGAGCATAAAACTTGATTTATTATACTTGAGTAATCATCTTTTACCATCAAAACAGTTTTGTCAGTTTTAATAGCTTTAAGTAGAAGACTTAAGCCAGTTGAGAAATTTTGAACAAGAAACGTAGTTAAGTTATTAGATCCTAAAAATTTATTTATTTCAATTCTAGTTTTTTCTAATAAAATCTCATGATTAGATCTAAATTGACTTCCTCTATTTAAAAAATCAATTTCATGTTCTTTTCTCCAACATAGTAATTCATTATACATGAGTCCTGATCTAGCTGTATCTAGATATATTTTATTTTCTAATGCAGGAAATTTCATTGATAATGATTATAAAAATTAATAATGTGATTTAAAATATTATTTTTGTACCTCAATTTACAATTATGCTATTTAAAAACAATAATAGTTCTGATATTAATGAAGATCAAATTGCATTAATTGAATACGCTCAAAGTAGAATTAAGTCTAAAAAAAGACTTTTTTTTCACTTCTCTTTAATGGTAGTTGGAATCATTTCTTTGTTAACGTCAAATTTAGTATTTGAGTTTAAAAAAGAAATTATTTTATTCGATTATCCATGGTCTTATTGGATATGCTCAATATGGTTTATTCTTTTTTTGTTCCACTTTTTTAATGTCTATGTAACGAATAAATTTATGGGAAAAGAATGGGAAAAAAAGCAAATGAAAAGATTGGTAGATAAGCAACAAATTAAAATTGCTGAAATAAAAACTGAACTTGAAAAAGAAGCTAGAGTAATTGCAGAATCTCAATTATTTTCACAAAACAATCCAAAAAATACAGTTACTTTAATTGCAGCAGCAAGTGAAAATAATATCATTGGAAAAGACAATAAGTTAATCTGGCATTTAAGCGATGACCTTAAACATTTTAAAGATTTAACAAAAGGGCATTTTGTTATAATGGGAAGAAAAACTTTTGAATCAATGCCTAAAGCTCTTCCAAACAGAACAAACGTAATTATAACTAGAAAAACTGATTACAAAGCCAAAGACGCCATTGTTGTAAACTCATTGGAAAAAGCATTAAAAGTTGCTGAAAACGATAGTCAGCCATTTATTATTGGTGGAGGTGAAATATATAAGTTGTCAATTGACATAGCAGACAGAGTAGAATTAACAAGAGTTCATACTTCTATTGAGGGAGACACTTTATTTCCTGAAATTAATTTAGAAAAATGGCAAGAAGTTAAACGTGAAAAAAGACTTAAAGATGAAAAAAATGAATATGATTTTTCTTTTTTAAGATATGATAAAATCAATTAAATGAAAGCATATATATTTCCTGGTCAAGGATCTCAGTTCACTGGAATGTGTCATGATCTATTTTTAAAGTATGACGCTATAAAACCTTTATTTACAAAAGCAGAAGAAATATTAGAATTTGATATTTCTAAGATAATGTTTGAGGGTTCAAAAGAGGATTTAACTCAAACAAAAGTTACACAGCCTGCAATTTTCATACATTCTATGGCTATATTAAAAGTTCTTGGAGAATCTTTTAAACCAGACTTAGTTGCAGGACATTCACTAGGAGAATTTTCAGCTCTGGTTGCTTCTGGAGTTTTAAATTATGAAGATGGACTTAAATTGGTTTCCATAAGAGCTAAAGCAATGCAGAAATCATGTGAAAAAACAAATGGAACAATGGCTGCAATTCTTGCACTAGAAAATAATATTATTGAAAAAATCTGCGAAGAAGTTGAAGGAATTGTAGTAGCAGCAAATTATAATTGTCCTGGGCAAGTTGTAATTTCAGGAGAGCTAAGTTCAGTTAAATTGGCTTGTGAAAAACTTACACATGCTGGAGCAAGACGAGCGCTTATACTTCCTGTTGGAGGAGCTTTTCACTCAGAACTAATGATAGATGCAAAAAAAGAACTATCATTAGCTATTGAACAGGCTTCGTTCAACAATCCAATTTGTCCTATCTACCAAAATGTAAATGCAAAAGCTGAAACATCAGTTGAAAAAATTAAAGAGAATTTAATATCTCAGCTAACCTCACCCGTAAAATGGACTCAGAGTGTAAATGAGATGATAAAAAGTGGAACAACAAATTTTATAGAAATTGGACCTGGAAAAGTTTTACAAGGACTTATTAAAAAAATTGATAGAAACGTAGACGTTAGTTTTCCTGAGCTTTAAAAAACTCATTTACTTTATTACAAATAAATTTGATCTGATCACGATCTAATTCGGAGTGCATTGGCAGAGAAATAACTTGCTTAGACATCATGTTAGAAATTTTAAAATTTTCTTCATCATAACTTGCATCGGCATAGGCTTTTTGTTTGTGTAATGGAATTGGATAATAAATACCATGAGGAATATTGTTGTCATTTAAAAATTTAGACAATTCATCTCTATTTCCACTTAGAACTCTAAGGGTATATTGATGGAATACATGAGACTGACAATTATACTTTGCAAAAGGAATCAAAAGATTTTTACTTTGATTTAATTCTTTTGAATATAAAAGAGAAGCTTCTTTTCTTCTTTCATTATAAAAATCTAAGAGTGGTAATTTAACAGATAATATAGCTGCTTGAACACTATCTAATCTTGAATTTACTCCTACCACATCATGATGATATCTAACATACATTCCATGATTAACAATTCCTCTAATAGTATGAGCTAAATCATCGTTATTTGTGAAAATTGCTCCACCATCGCCATAGCACCCTAAATTTTTAGATGGAAAGAAGGATGTTGTACCAATATCCCCTATAGTTCCAGATTTCTGAATAATATTGTTCGATGAGAAATAATTGGATCCTATACCCTGAGCATTATCTTCAATTACAAATAGATTATTCGACTTTGCTATTTCCATTACCTTGTCCATATTTGCAACCTGACCAAATAGATGAACTGGAATAATAGCTTTAGTTTTTTTAGTTATTGCTTTTTTAATTTCATCACAATTAATATTAAAAGTATCTTCTTCAATATCAACTAAAACCGGCTTTAGACGCAATAAAGCTATTACCTCAACAGTTGCAGCAAAAGTAAAATCTGATGTGATAATTTCATCACCTGGCTGTAAATTCAAACTCATTAATGCTATTTGTAAAGCATCTGTTCCGTTAGCGCACGGAATGACATGTTTTACTTTTAAATAATTTTCTAAATCAGATTGAAATTTTTTGACAGAGGGTCCATTAATAAATGTTCCGTTTTTAAATATTTCTAAAACTGAGGAATCAACTTCATCCTTAATAAACTCATATTGGGTTTTTAAATCAACCATCTGTAATTTTCTCATTGTATGAAATTTCTGTAAAAATAAGAAAATACAGAGTTTTAGAATGAATATATTTACAAAATACTAAATCAGTATTTTTGTAATACAATGAGGTTAATCTACAACATAGCCATAATAAAAGTAAGAGTCCTTATATTCATACTCAAGTTTTTTAATTCAAAAATTAGATCATTTAATAATCAAAGAAAAAATGTTATAAAAAAACTTGAGAGTAGTATTTCTAAAAATGATAATCACATATGGATACATGTTGCATCATTAGGAGAATACGAACAAGGCCTTCCGATATTTAAAGAAATTAAATCATTATATAAAAATCATAAAATAATACTTTCATTTTTTTCTTCGTCAGGTTATGAAGTTCAAAAAAATAATTCCATTGGAGATTTAACGATATATCTCCCGCTTGACTCTCCTTCGAATGCAAAAAAACTCATTTCAATAGTTAATCCAAAAATGGCATTTTTTGTTAAATATGAGTTTTGGCCAAACTACCTGTATAATTTGAAAAAAAATAATACCCCTACTTATCTTTTAGCTGGCTTGTTTAGAAAAAATCATTGGTTTTTTAAATGGTATGGTTCAGGATTTTTAAAATTATTAAAATCATCAATTACTCACTTTTTTGTTCAAAATAAAGAATCAAAAAATCTTTTATCCAGTCATAATATTACCAATTGTACATTAATGGGAGACTCAAGATTTGACAGGGTCAACTCTTTACCAGATCAAAATAATGAAATTAAAAACATTAAAGAGTTTATAGGTGATAAGATATGTTTTGTTGCTGGAAGTACATGGAAGGAAGATGAATATCTTATTATTGATTCTATTAATGAAAATAAAAATTTAGCATGGATTATTGCACCTCATCAGATTAATAAAAAACAAATTAAGAAATTTCAAGATAAACTTAAATGTGAAAGTATAATACATTCTAATTTAAATCAAAACAATATTAACTCAGCTAAAGTCCTAATAATAGATTCTATAGGTCTTCTTACTAAACTTTACAGTTATTCTGATTTATCTTATGTTGGGGGAGGAATGGGTCAGTCTGGGCTACACAATATTCTTGAGCCTGCTATTTTTAAAAACCCTATACTAATTGGAAAAAACTACTTAAACTTTCCAGAAGCCAAAGATCTTATCTCCAAAAACGGAGCTGTAAGTATAAAAAATACTAAAGAATTTCAAATTATTTTAAATAAACTCATTGAAAATAAAATAAGAAGAACTGAAATGGGAGAAATTAATTTCAACTATATTAAATCGAACCTTGGAACTACTAAAAATGTTATTTCATATTTAAAAGGAACAAAATGAAAACAATAATTCTATCAATTACAATTTTACTATCAATTACACTAAATGCTCAAAATCCTGTCGGAGCTTGGGAAAGACTGCATAATTCTGATGATGGAAAAGAATTAAGAAGTATAGTCATTTTCTCAGATTCTCATCAAAGTATTAGTATTTATGAAAGTGATACAGGAAAACTTATTCATTCAAATGGTGGTACTTGGAAATTGGAAGAAAAAACAATGACTGAAGTTGTGGAGTTTGATACTGATAATCCAGAAAGAGTAGGAAATGCAGTAGTGTTTGATGTTAATATTAATGATGAATTTTTAGAAATCGTTGACAGTGATATGAAATTTTATAGAATTGACAATGGAGCCCCAGGAGAATTAAGTGGCGCTTGGTTGATGTCAGCTAGAACAAGGGATGGTAAAAAACAAGAAAGAGATATTTCTAGACCAAGAAAAACAATGAAAATTCTTTCTGGAACAAGATTTCAATGGATAGCATACAATACCGAATCAAAAAGATTTATGGCGACAGGGGGAGGAACCTATACAACAGAAAATGGCAAGTATATTGAATTTATTGAATTTTTCTCAAGAGATATTTCTAGAGTAGGAATGAATCTCGAATTTGATTATAATTTAAATAATGGCAAATGGAATCACAAAGGGTTTAGTAGTAAAGGAAATCCTATTAATGAAATATGGACACAAAGATAAATTAGATATTTTTTAATAATTCAACTAATTTTGTAAAAAAATAAAAATGCCCGAAAAACCCTTAATTTTAGTTACTAATGATGATGGAATATCTGCTCCTGGAATTAGAACATTAATTTCCGCAATGAATGAAATTGGTGATGTAGTTGTTGTAGCACCTGATAGTCCCCAGTCTGCAATGGGACATGCAATAACAATAAATTCCACTTTACATTGTAATGCAATAAAAATTGACAATGGACCTCAAAAAGAATATTCATGCTCTGGAACACCAGCAGATTGTGTAAAATTAGGCATTAACGAAATTTTAGACAGAAAACCTGACCTTTGTGTTTCAGGAGTTAATCACGGATCAAATTCTTCTATTAATGTAATTTATTCAGGAACCATGAGTGCAGCTGTGGAAGCAAGTATTGAAGGAATACCTGCTATAGGATTTTCATTATTGGATTACAGCTGGGAAGCAGATTTCGAAACAATAAAAGAGTATATAATTAGTATTACAAAAAAAGCTTTAAATAATGGAATTCCTATGGGTAATGCTTTGAATATAAACTTTCCTAAACTTAAAGGAAAGAATATAAAAGGAATTAAAATATGTCGTCAAGCAAATGCATATTGGGTTGAAAAATTTGATAAAAGAAAAAATCCACAAGGCAAAGAATACTTTTGGCTTACTGGCGAATTTATAAACAAAGATAAAGGAGAAGATTCTGACGAGTGGGCACTAGCAAATGGATTCATTTCAATTGTTCCTGTAAAGTTTGACATGACTGATCACGAAAATATTAAAACACTAAAAAACTGGGGTTTTTAAATCAATGAAGTATTACATAATTGCTGGGGAAGCATCAGGTGATTTACACGGTTCTAATCTAATAAAAGAAATTATTGATTTAGATCCAAAGGCTGACATTAGAGCATGGGGAGGTGATAAAATGAAAGATGCTGGAGCAGTAGTTGTAAAACATTTTAAAGATCTAGCTTTTATGGGGTTTTATGAAGTGTTAATAAACATAAGAACTATTCTGAAAAACATAAGTTTTTGTAAAAAAGACATTTTAAGTTTCAATCCAGATAAGATAATATTTATAGACTATCCAGGTTTTAATATGAGAATCGCAAAATGGTCAAAAAAATATAAATTTAAAACTATATATTACATAGCTCCTCAACTTTGGGCATGGAATGAAAAAAGAATAAAAGAAATTAAAAAATATATAAATTCTTTATATGTCATTCTTCCTTTTGAAAAAGAGTTTTTCGAATCTAAACATAATTATCCTGTTAAATTTTTAGGACATCCATTAGCGGACAGTATTTATAATTTTAAAATAAATTATAAATCATCAAACCAACTCATAACAGATGATAAAAAACCAATAATTGCGATTTTACCTGGAAGTAGAAAACAAGAAATTAAAAAGATTTTAAATATAGTACTTGAAACAGTTGAATATTTTTCTGAATATCAATTTATTGTAGCGGGAGCGCCAAATATAGAACTTAGCTATTATACTTCAATTATTAAAAACAAAAA
>PADT01000054.1 GCA_002700465.1 Flavobacteriaceae bacterium
TCAATAATTTATTTAAAAACAAATTAATTTCAAAAGTTGATCAAAATGAAATTGATGAGTTTTTTTTCTGGCTAATTGATCATTATTGTAATTATGGTAGAATTGAATACATATTGAATCCAAATTTTAAAATCTCCAAAACACAACAAGAAAATCTTACAAATTCAATTGATTCTTTATTAAAAGACATGCCAATTCAGTATGTAATTGGAGAGACTAATTTTATGGATTTAATTTTTAAATTAAATAAAAGTGTTCTAATTCCCAGGCCTGAAACTGAGGAGTTAGTTAATTGGATTATTAATGATGAACATAAAAATAAAACCATATTAGATATTGGGACAGGAAGTGGGTGTATAGCAATAAGTTTGTCTAAAAATTTAAAAAATTGTAAAGTGACAGGTTGGGACATAAATGAAGACATAATCAAAATTGCTAATCACAATGCAACTTTAAATAATGTAAATGTATTGTTTGAGTTATCGGACATAACTAAACCATTGATTATTGATCATAAATATGATTTAATAGTTTCTAATCCACCATACATTACACATAAAGAAAAAAAATTTATTTCAAATAATGTAAAATATTTTGAACCACATACTGCTCTTTTTGTTGAAGACCATGATCCTTTATTTTTTTATGAAAATATATTTGATTTTTCAAATTCTAATTTAAAATCTAATGGTTTTTTATACATAGAAATAAATGAAAATTTCTCTAAAGAAGTCATAAAGCTTTTAAAATATAAAGGATTTTACGATATTAAACTCAAAAAAGATTTTAGATTAAAAAATAGAATGATTAAGGCAGTAAAAAAATGAGTTCGGATAAAAAAATATTAGAAAATCTTAGAAATGAATTACATAAGCATACCCATCTTTATTATGTAAAAGATGCTCCAGTAATAAGTGATTATGAGTTTGATTTAATGTTAAAAAAATTAATTGAGCTAGAATCAAAATTTCCACAATTTTTTGACTCCAATTCTCCTTCTCAAAGAGTTGGAGGTAAAGTATCCAAAAAATTTAATAACATAAAGCATGATTATCCAATGTATTCATTGGATAATTCTTATTCTAAACAAGACTTAGATAGTTTTAATACAAGAATTTTAAAGAAGATACCAAATAATGATCTAACTTATTTGTGTGAACTTAAATTTGATGGTGTATCTATTAATTTAACTTATGAAAATGGATATTTAGTTACAGCTGTCACTAGAGGAGATGGTGTTTATGGTGATGATGTTACTGAAAATGTTAAAACTATTAAAACAGTTCCATTAAAACTTAAAGGAAATTATCCACAAAAATTTCAAATTAGAGGAGAAATATTTATTGAACTGAACGATTTTAATCAAATGAATATTGAGAGGGCTGAAAACGGATTAGAACCGTATATGAACCCCCGAAATACAGCTTCTGGAAGTTTGAAGTTGCAAGACAGTTCAGAGGTTTCAAAACGTCCATTAAAATGTTTTTTATATCAAGTTGTTTCTGAAAATGATGATTCAAAAACACAATACGATAATTTACTTTCAGCTTCAAGCTGGGGTTTTAATGTTTCGGATTCATATAAGCTCTGTAGCTCAATTGACGAGGTCTTTGATTTTATAAATCGATGGGATAAAAAAAGAAATAATTTAGATTTTGAAATTGACGGTATAGTAATAAAAGTTAATCAAATAGATTATCAAAAAACCTTAGGATTTACATCAAAGTATCCAAGATGGTCAATCGCATATAAATTTAAAACTCTCCAAGCTTCTACTTCACTACTATCTATTAGTTATCAGGTTGGAAGAACTGGCGCTATAACTCCAGTAGCAAATTTAAGTCCTGTTTTGTTGGGAGGGACAATAGTAAAAAGAGCTTCCCTTCATAATGAGGATCAAATAAATAAACTTGATTTACATTTTAATGATCACGTTTTAATTGAAAAGGGTGGAGAGATTATTCCAAAAATTGTAGATGTTCAAATTGATAAAAGAAATCTTTTTTCAAATAGAATTTCATTTATTTCTAAATGTCCTTCTTGTCAATCTGATTTATCTAAAAATGAACTTGAAGCTCATCATTATTGTGTAAATTTCAATTTCTGTCCTCCTCAAATTACAGGCAGAATACAACATTTTATATCTAGAAAAGCAATGGATATAAATGGAATTGGAAATGAAACTGTTCAGTTAATGTTTGAAAACAATCTTATTACAAATTATGCTGATCTATACACTTTGAAAAAAAATGACTTATTAAATTTAGATAGAATGGCTGAAAAATCTGTTGATAATATATTTAAAGGGTTAAATGATTCCAAAAAAATACCTTTTGAAAGAGTTTTATTTGCTCTTGGTATTAGGTATGTTGGTCAAACAGTATCTAAAAATCTTGCAAAAAAATTTCAATCAATCGATAACTTAATTTCTCAATCATATGATGAATTACTTATGGTTGATGAAATAGGAGAAAGAATTTCACAAAGTGTAGTTGATTTTTTTAAGAATGATAATAATATTTTAAATATTGAAAAACTTAAAAAAAATGGATTACAATTTGAAAGTAATATAAAAAGTAATGTAAGTGATGTTTTAAACAATAAAACCTTTGTTGTTTCAGGTATTTTTGAAAATTATTCAAGAGATCAATTAAAAAATGTAATTGAACTAAATGGCGGAAAAAACCTTAGTTCAGTAAGTTTGAAAACAAATTATTTAATAGCTGGCGATAAAATGGGGCCAAGCAAATTAAAAAAAGCTCAAGATTTAGGAATTAATATAATTTCTGAACAAGACTTTAATAAATTATTGAATTTAAACCTTGATGTTTTCTGAGCTTTCTTCAATAATATTATTTGAAAAATAGAAATCAATTTTTCCTAGATTTATTCCAAAACAGCCAACCTGATTAATTAATACATTTTTGTCATCAAGGTTTTTTGTTTCTATTGGTTTTTTTAAAAATGTATGGGTATGTCCACCAATTATTAAATCTATGTTCCTTGTTTTTTTTGCCAACAATAAATCACACATTATATTTTTATCTTTTGAATAAGAAAACCCCAAGTGAGAAAGACATATAATTAAATCACAATTATGATTAAATTTTAATTTGTTTATAATATCAGTAGAGATTTCGATTGGGTCTAAATAATTTATACCCTTGTATAATTTTTTTTCAACCAAACCGTTTAATTCAATTCCTAATCCAAATACTCCAATTTTTACATCATCAATATTAAAAATTTTATATCTGTCTATTTTATTTTCAAGTGCAGTATTGTTAAAAGTATAGTTTGAATTTAAAAAAGAAAAGTTGGCATATTTTAAGGATTTAGCTAATTTTTCAATACCATTATCAAACTCATGATTTCCCAGAGTTGATGCATTGTAGCCCATTTTACTCATCAATTTTAATTCAACTTCACCTTCAAAAAAATTAAAATAAGGAGTGCCTTGAAAAACATCACCTGCATCAAGAATTAAAGTATTAGGATTTTCTTTTTTTAAAGAGTTAATAAGATTTGATCTTGCAACTACTCCACCGCTATTTGGGTTTATTGGGTCATTTTCAGGAAAGGGATCAATATGACTGTGCACGTCATTAGTATGTAAGATTGTGATTTTTTTTAAACTATTTGAATAAGTGCTTAAACCTGTTAATGGTAATGTTAATCCAAAAATTGTTGATGACTTTACATGCTTTAAAAAATTTCTTCTCTTCATTCTGATCTAAAAATTCTGTTATCAAGTTTACTTTCTATAATATTTTTATTTTTCATAGATTTGATCAATAGGTCTCTTAAATTCAAGTTTAGATTATACAATTCTAAAGGATCTTTGAAAAATGTCATTTTGTCTCCACCCTCTTGTAAAAAATTGGAAGTCAAAACATAATAGCTTTTGTTTTTATCAAATTGTTTTTTATTAATAAATATTTTTTTATTTGTTTTATTAAAAAATTCAATCTCTAATCTTGAGCTAGGATGTGCTAAGTTTTCATTGTTAAAATATTCAACTAATTCAATAACTTTTTCTCCTTCAATTTTAACAACGGTTGCAAGGTTTTTCCATGGCATTATTGTAAACAAATCATGTTGAGTTATTTTTCCTTTGTTTAAAGTTCCCCTAACTCCACCATAATTAAATAATGCAAAATCGATGTTATTTGAAGTTATTTTATAAAATTCAGGATTACATTCTTCATATAAAATATCAGCAATTAAATTACCTAGTGTAGATTCTAATTTACCATCACGAATACTGTAAGATTCTTTACTAAACCCTACAGTTTTCTCTAATGTTTTGATTTTATTTCGAAACGGTTTTATGATTAATTCAATTTCAATATCAACGATTGAATCTTGAACTTTAATATTATCCTCATAAGAAATATTGGAAATAGTATATCCTGAACTTGTACAAGAAAATGAAAATAGAGTTATAATTAAAACAATTATTTTCAATTTCATGTATTTATTGTAAAAACTAGTAATCAATTCTTAAATATGTAATTTAGCAGATCATTAAAGATATGATATTTAAATCACTACATGAGAGCCTTGTTAAAAAAAAGATTAATAAATCATTAGAACTTTTAAATGAACAGATAAGGATTAAACCAAATCCTATAAAAACAATTGGCTGTATCATTGACCCTTTGTTCCCTGTTGAGGTTAATAATTTCATAAAACTAGTTAATAAGATTGGTTTGAAAGAGAAAGATTTAAAACTTATTACTTTCCAAGAAAATGAAAATGGATTTAATATTTTCTCAAATATGAATGTAACACCAAAATCAATTTCATTTACAGGTAATTTAACAGGAAAAGATTCTTTAGAATTTATTTCTTATGATTACGATTTGTTAATTAATTTTTTTAAATCCAACAATGTTTTGACTCTTTTATCGTCAAAAGTAAATGCTAAATTTAGAGTTGGTTTTAGCTCTGTAGATTCCAGATTAAATGATTTAATGTTTTCGGATAAAATAAATAAATTTAAAGAATTTGATAGTGAATTAATTAAATACTTAAGAATAATTAAATAATGAGTTTATTAAAAAAACTTAAAGGAACTGGAGTCGCTGTAGTTACCCCTTTTAAAAAAGATCTCTCAATAGATTTTGATGCTATTAAAAATATTGTTGATTATCTTGTCAATAATGGTATCAATTATATCGTTGTACAAGGCACTACAGGAGAAAGTTCTACTATGACAAATGATGAAAAAATCATTTCTAGAAAAGCATTTGTAGAAGCTAATTATGGCCGTATTCCATTAGTTTTAGGTTTGGGTTCAAATGACACAATGTCTCTGCTCAACCAATTAAAAGATGCTGACTGTAATGGATATTCTGCAATTCTTTCAGTAACTCCTTACTATAATAAACCTTCAATGAAGGGTTTATACAATCATTTTTCTTTATTAGCCCAAACATCAGAATTACCAATTATCTTATATAATGTCCCCTCTAGAACAGGCTGTAATATGCTTCCTGAAACTACTATCAGATTAGCAAAGGAATTCAAAAATATAATTGGCATCAAAGAAGCCAGTGGAGATTTAAATCAAGTAAAGCAATTAATTTCAGATTGTCCAGATGATTTTTTAATTATTTCCGGAGACGATGATACTGCTTCTCAAACTGTGTTAATGGGTGGAGATGGGGTAATATCAGTTGTTGCAGGTTGCATTCCAAAAGAATTTTCTGAAATAATTAATTTATCGATTCATAAAAATGAGTTAGAATCACAATTAAAGTTTAAAATTATAAAGCCATTATTAAATTATTTGTTTGAGGAAGGAAATCCCTCTGGAATTAAGGCTGCATTATCATTCTTGAATTTATGTGAAAACAACTTAAGACTACCTTTAGTTCCAGTTTCAAATCAATTAAATGATAAAATTGAAAATTCAATTTCTACAATAAAAAAAGATTATTAAATCGTTTAGAAAAAAATACTAAATTTGCCTGATGCAATTAAAAAATAAAATACAACTTATTTTTTGTCTAATATTCTTAAATTCTTGTAATGAATTTCAAAGAGTTTTAAAAAGTGAGGATATCAAATTAAAGTATGAAGTTGCTGAAAAATATTATGAAGCTCAAGAATTTAGAAGGGCTTCAAGATTATTTGAACAAATTCAATCTCAATACAGAGGAAAACCACAGGCTGAACGTGTAACTTTTTTTTATGCAAATTCATTATTAAATACTAAAAAGTATATTGACGCAGGTTATCAATTTGAAAGTTTTATAAAAGCATATCCATTAAGTCAAAAAGTTGATGAAGCAGCATATCTAGGAGCATATTCATATTACAAAACTTCACCGGTCTTCAGCTTAGATCAAAAAGAAACTCTTACAGCAATTGAAAAACTTCAAGAATTTATAAATTCTTACCCCAATTCTGAAAAAATGTCTGATGCCAATGATTTAGTTCAGGAATTAAGGATAAAACTTGAATATAAAGCTTTCGAAATCGCAAAACAATTTAACACCATTAGAGATTATAAATCTGCTATAATTGTTCTTGATGATTTTATTTCAGATTACCCAGGTACTCCTTACAGAGAAGATGCATTATTTTATTTATTAGATTCCTCTTATGAACTTGCTGTAAATAGTATAGATTCAAAGAAATTTGAAAGGTTTGAAGATGCGAAAAAAATTCACAAGGAATTAATGGAAACTTATCCTGAAACTAAATATATTGACAAATCAAATAAAATGATGGAGTTTATAGAGCAAGAAATTACTACATTTGCAAAAAACGCTACAGTACAGTAAAATTAAACAATATGGATTTTAAAAAAACCGATGCACCATTAGAAACTATCACTTATGATAGAAACGCTATTGATGCTAAAACTGATAATATATACGAAGCTATATCAATTATTTCTAAGAGAACTATTCAAATAAATGAATCAATTAAAAAAGAATTATTAGACAAATTAGAAGAATTTGCTAGTCCAACTGAAAGTTTAGACGAAATATTTGAGAACAAAGAACAGATAGAGGTTTCAAAGTTCTATGAAAAACTTCCTAAGGCTCACGCTATGGCTGTTGAAAATTGGTTAAAGGAAAAAATATATTACAGAAATACTGAAATTAAAGAATAGAAATGTCTATTCTAAGTGGTAAAAATATCTTACTTGGAGTTACAGGTGGTATTGCTGCTTATAAATCAACTTATTTAGTTAGACTTTTTAAAAAACAAGGAGCAAATGTTCAAGTTTTAATGACTCCTAGTTCAAAGGATTTTGTAACTCCTCTTTCCCTTTCAACATTATCAAATAATCCTGTTCTTTCTGATTTTTTTGATCCTAAAGATGAAAATAAGCTTTGGAACAACCATGTTGAATTAGCACTTTGGGCAGATATTTTTTTAATTGCCCCAGCCACATCAAACACTTTGTCTAAAATGGCTACAGCAAGAGCAGATAATTTATTATTAGCTACATATTTATCTTCAAAATGTCCTGTTTATTTTGCGCCTGCTATGGACTTAGATATGCATAAGAATTTGGCTAATCAAGAAAATATTCAAAAACTAATCAGTCATGGTAAAATTCATATTCCTGTAAGTTCAGGGTTTTTAGCTAGTGGATTAGAGGGTGATGGAAGAATGAAAGAACCTGAGAAAATTATAAGTTTTATCATTAATAATATTAAGAAAGACTTAATATTATTAAATAAAAAAATATTAATAACTGCTGGACCTACATACGAATCAATTGACGCGGTTCGGTTTATTGGTAATTTTTCATCTGGAAAAATGGGTTTTTCTTTAGCTAAAACTGCGGCTAGTTTAGGTGCCGAAGTAATCCTAATTACTGGTCCAACTAGTTTGAATATAATTGATGATAATATTTTTGTAATTAATGTTGTTACCGCTGATGAAATGTTTTTAGAGGTAAAAAAACATTTTAAATCAAGCGATATTTCTATTCTTTCTGCAGCAGTTTCAGATTTCAAACCAAAAAACAGATCTAAAATTAAAATTAAAAAACAGAATTTAGATTTACTTTCAATTGATTTAGTTGAAAATATAGATATTTTGAAATATTTAGGTGATAATAAATCTAATAAACAAATTCTTGTTGGATTTGCTCTTGAAACAGATAATGAATTTCAAAATGCTTTATCTAAAATTGAGAATAAAAATTTAGATGCAATAGTACTAAATTCTCTTAACGATAAAGGAGCTGGATTTGGACATGATACTAATAAAGTGACTTTTATAAATAAAAATGGAAAAACAAGCAAATTTAAATTAAAATCCAAAATTGATGTTTCAAAAGATATATTTAATGAATTAGTTAAGAATTTTTTATGAAAAAAATCAATCTATTAATATTAATATTTTTTTCTTTAAATTTTTCTTATTCACAAGAAATCAAATCAAAGATTATTGTAAACTCAGAATCTATTAATCAAACTAATAGTTCTGTATTTAAAAATTTAGAGATTACCTTATCAAATTTTGTAAATAATTCAAGCTGGTCAAATATAAATTATTCTGAATTTGAAAAAGTTAATTTAAATATCTTATTTTCTATTACGAGTTATTCAAATAATAGTTACGTAGCAAATATTGAATTTCAAGCTTCAAGACCTGTCTTAAATTCTTCATATTCCACTCCTATTTTTAATTATATTGAAAAGAATTTTCAGTTTGATCACGTTGAATTCGAACCTATTATTTTTAAAGCCAATCAGTTCGAATCGAAAATATCATCATTGCTAGCTTTTTATATTAATTTAATAATTGGACTTGATCACGATTCTTTTGAGCTAAATTCCGGAAATTATTTTTATAGTATATCTAAAAATATTTTAAATTATGCTAGTCAAAGTAATGTATCAGGATGGGATTCTTCTCACAATGGAGGGAAATTAAATAAGTTTTGGCTAATTGAATATTTAACTTCTAAAGACTCAAATGAATTTTCTAATTTTTTCTATAACTATCATGTTAACGGATTAGATTTAATGCATAATGATATTTCATCTGCAAAAATAAATATTGCTAATTCGATTTCATCATTGAAGTTACTTCAACGAAGAAATCCTAATTCTATTCTTATAAAAATATTGTTTGATGCAAAATCAGATGAAATTAAAGATATTTATTCTGGAGGATCATTTTTTGATGCCACAAATTTAGTTTCAGATTTAAATTATTTAAATCCTTTCTTTTCTAATAAATGGAATAGTATTAGATAATTTTATTAAATTAATAAATAATTTAAAAATTGTGCTAACCAAAATTTTGATAAAAAATTTCACTTTAATTGATGAAGTTGAAATTGATTTTTTAACGGGTTTTTCAACTGTTACAGGAGATACCGGGTCAGGTAAATCTATTTTATTAAATGCCCTGGCTTTGATAATTGGTAAAAGAGCTGGTCAAAATTTATTAAAAAATTCAAACTTAAAATGTGTTCTAGAAGCAGAATTTAATTTATCAAACTTTAATATCAGAAATTTATTTATTGAAAATCATATTGATTATTTTGACCAAACAATATTAAGAAGAGAAATTCTTCCAAATGGCAAGTCAAGATCATTCATTAACGATTCTCCAGTAAATTTAGATCTTTTAAAAACTGTTGGAGAAAAACTTATTGATATACATACCCAACATCAAACCTTAGCAAATTCTAACAATTCTTTTTTTTATTCACTAATTGATAATTTAGCAGAACAACAGCTTATTGTTAAGAATTTTAACGAAACCTTAATTAGCTACAAAGAATTAAAGATTGAATTAGACAAGTTAAGCAGATTAAATACAAGTTTACAAAATGATAACGACTATCTATTGTATTTGTATAATGAGCTTCGTGATGTCAATTTAGTTTCTGATGAGCAGCTTATTATTGAAAATAAATTAAAGCTTTATAAAAATTCTGAAGAACTTAAATCATCATTTTCTCAAATTGATCAAATTTTATATAACTCAGAAGATAGTATTGAAAACAAGATATATTCTTTAAATTCAATATTAAATAATATTTCAAAATTTTCAAATAATTTTTCTTCAATAAAAGATCGAATAGACATTCTTTTAATTGAGATTAATGATATTAAATCCGAATTAAATAACACGTCTTTTGATTTTAATGACGATTATTCTGAGATTGAAAAACTTGAATCAAGACTTAATATTATCTATAATTTACAGAAAAAACATTCTGTAAGTTCAATTAGCGATTTATTGATTAAACAACATGATCTTAAAAATAAATTAGATGAATCCGGTTCTGTTGAAATCAATATTGATGAACTAGATAAAACTATCACTAAGAAAAAAAAGTATTTGATAGAACTTTCCAAGAAAATTTCAATTTCAAGACAAAAAATAATTCCTAAGCTTAAATCACAATTAGAATCTTTATTAATAGATCTAGGCATGAAAAATGCTTCATTTGATTTTAAAATTTCTGAATTAGATGAGTTTAATAGATTTGGATCTGATCAGATAGAGGTGTTGTTTTCAGCTAATAAAGGAATTAAATATGCCCCGTTATTTAAAATTGCTTCAGGTGGTGAGCTATCAAGAATATTATTGTCAATCAAATCTATTCTTTCAAAACATTTAAATTTACCAACAATGATTTTTGATGAAATTGATTCTGGTGTTTCAGGTGAAATGTCTAATGCCATGGCTAATATGATGCTTGAAATGAGTTCTAAAATGCAAATTATTGCTATAACTCATCTCCCTCAGGTAGCAGCCAAAGGTAATCATCAATTAAAAGTTTATAAACACAATAATCATAGCTCTACATCTACAATGGTTAAAAATTTAAATAATCAAGAAAGAATTGATGAAATTGCCAAAATGCTTGCAGGCGATTTGATGTCTGACTCAGCGGTATTACATGCTAAAGAGTTACTTAATTAATATTATATTTACACAAATTATTTATATGTCATATAATCTGTTAAAAGGAAAGAAAGGAATTATCTTTGGTGCATTGGACGAAAACTCAATTGCTTGGAAAACAGCTGAAAGAGTTTTCGAAGAAGGAGGAGAATTTGTTTTAACTAATGCGCCCATTGCACTTAGAATGGGAAATGTGGATCAACTTGCAATAAAGACAAACTCTAAACTTATTGCAGCAGATGCAACAAAAATTGAGGATTTAGAAAACCTTATTAATGAAACTATGAAAATTTTTGGAGGTAAAATTGATTTTGTCCTTCATTCAATAGGTATGTCCGTTAACGTTAGAAAGGGAAAACATTACACTGATTTAAATCATGAATGGACTGGCAAAGGATGGGATGTTTCTGCTGTTTCTTTTCATAAGTTACTACAAAGTCTATATAAACTTGACGCGATGAATGAATGGTCAAGTATTGTTGCTCTTTCATACATGGCTGCTCAAAGAGTGTTTCCTAACTATAATGATATGGCAGACAATAAGGCTTATTTAGAATCTATTGCTAGAAGTTTTGGTTATTTCTTTGGAAAAGATAAAAAAGTAAGAGTAAATACAATCTCTCAATCGCCAACGCCCACTACTGCAGGTAAAGGTGTTACAGGATTTGATGGTTTTATTACTTATGCTGAAAAAATGTCTCCTCTTGGAAATGCTACTGCTTTAGATTGTGCAAATTACACAGTAACTCTTTTTTCTGATTTAACTAAGAGAGTAACTCTTCAAAATTTATATAATGATGGAGGTTTTTCTAATGTAGGAGTAAGTCAAGAAATTATTGATATAGTTTCTTCTACAAACAAAGATTAAGTTCTTTTATAAAATTTCAGTTAATTTTGTAAAATACTTATGAAAATAATTGGTCTAACAGGCGGTATTGGTTCAGGGAAATCTACAATAGCAAAAGAATTTATAAGTAAATCTGTACCAGTTTATGATTCGGACTTAAGTGCAAAAAACTTAATGATCAGTTCAAAAAAATTGAAATCAAAATTAATTGAATGTTTTGGTTACTCAGCTTATACTAATGGTTCATTAAATAAAAAATATATTTCAAATTTGATTTTTAATGACCGAATTGCGTTAAACAAAATCAATTCTATTGTTCATCCTGAGGTTTTTAATGATTTTCAACAATGGAAAAGCAGACAGAATAATGATTATGTTATTTATGAATCTGCTTTAGTTTTCGAATCAGGGTCTTACAAATTAAATGATTATAATATACTAGTTACATCTGAACTCGATTTAAGAATCGAAAGAATTATAAAAAGAGATAATATTAAAAAAGATGATGTTTTGTTAAAAATAAAGAACCAATGGACTGATGAAAAAAAGATTCCATTAGCTGATTATATTTTTAGAAACAGTTCAGAGAATGAAAATCAAAAAGTAGTTGTATCATTAATAAATCATTTTAATTCTATTTTTGTTTAATTAACATGAATAAAAAGATATTTTATCCCCTTATAGCAATAATGACTTTCGCTTTAGTCGGAATAATTTTTGTACAAGGATTTTGGATTAAAACTACACTTGACAATAAGGAAAGACAATTTTCATTAAATATCAATCAAGCATTAAAATCTGTTTCTGAACAAATTCAAAGTAGAGAAATGAGAGACTATCTTGCAGTTTATCAAAAGTTAATAGATAGTATAGGCTCTCCAAAAGAATCACAACTAAGTGCTGTTTTTAAGTTTGTTGATAGAAATGAAAACACTAATCAAACTTATATTTATTCTCATGGGATTTTAGAAGAAGATTATAACGTTTCTGCAAAGCTTTTTGATCAGGAATCTTTAGATTCTTCTTCAATTATTGATTATAAAGGTATTAAAACAACTACTATAATAGATGAGGCATTCGACAGAGAAATGCAAAATATGAGTTCTATTGAAAGGTTACAAAGAGTCGAAAGATTGTCTCTTATGGATAAAGCAAAGTATGCATCAATTTTCATGGAATTAGCATCTCTAAAACCAATTCACAGAAGATTGACTAATATTGAACTCGAACTTCTTCTACAAAGAGAATTAAGAGATAGAGATATTGATATTCCTTTTCAATATAGAGTTTTTAATGGAACTTTTGCAACAAAAGTTGGTTCAGATAATTACACTAATCTTGAGGGTTTAAGAAAATATAAATCTCCTTTATTTGTAAATGAAAATGGCAATAGTGAATTTGAATTAGTTATTGCTTTTCCTGAGAGAAAATTTTTTTTAAGATCATCTTTGACTACTTTGATATTACTTTCATTACTTTTTACTTTAGCGATTATTATAACTTTTACATCTACAATATTTCAAATTTTAAAACAAAAAAAAGTTTCTGAAATCAAATCTGATTTTATTAATAATATGACTCATGAGTTTAAAACTCCAATTGCTACTATAAAATTAGCTATTGACGCTATTGAAAATGTAAATGTTAGAAATGATATTAAAAAAAGATCACAATATTTGAAAATGATTAAAGACGAAAATGATAGAATGAATAATCAAGTTGAGAATGTGTTGAGAATTTCACAATTAGATAAAAAAGAGAATATAATTAAGAAAACGGATTGTAATATTCATGAAATAATTGAAGAATCATTTATTCATTTAAAATTATTATTTAAAAACAGAAATGCTTCAATAGTAAATGATCTTCTTGCTACTCGAATAAATATTAATGGTTCGCATGAAGATTTAGTAAATGTGGTGGTAAATATTTTAGAAAACGCAATTAAATATTCTACCGACACACCAATTATAAATGTTTCTACTCATAATGAATTAGATTATATTTATGTTAGAATTTCTGACAAGGGAATGGGAATGAGTATTGATGTTAAAGAAAAGATTTTTGATAAATTTTATAGAGAAACTAAAGGTAATGTTCATAATGTTAAAGGACACGGTTTAGGGTTATCATATGTAAAAAAAATTATTGATCTTCACTTTGGTACAATTAATGTTGATAGTAATTTGGGGAAGGGGAGTACATTTATAATTAAACTCCCTCTAAATAATTGAATTCTATGAAAAATAATGAAAAAAATATTTTACTTGTTGAAGACGATGTTAATTTCGGAGCTATTCTTAATGATTTTTTAAAATTACATTCATATAATGTTACTCTTGCTAAAAATGGTATTGAAGGGCTTGAGAAATTTAAAAAAAATAGTTTTGGATTATGTATTCTTGATGTTATGTTGCCTTTTAAAGACGGGTTCACTTTAGCAAAAGAAATTAGAGATTTAAATAAAGATGTTCCATTATTTTTTTTAACTGCTAAAACATTAAAAGATGATGTATTAAAGGGTTATAAATTAGGTGCTGATGACTATTTAACAAAACCATTTGACTCAGATATACTCTTATTAAAAATCAAGTCAATTTTTAAAAGAAAAAAAATATCAAGTTCTGAAAATAATGTAAAATTTATGTATCAATTTGCTGATTTTAATTTCAATTCTAAATTAAGAATTCTTAAACATAAAGATGAAAATGACATTAAATTATCTCCTAAAGAAAATGAACTTTTAAAGTTGCTTTTAAATCATTTAAATGATTTAATGCCTCGAGAATTAGCTTTGATAAAAATTTGGAATGATGACAACTATTTTACATCCAGAAGTATGGATGTTTATATAGCTAAAATCAGAAAATATTTACAAAAAGATAATAGGCTTGAAATTGAAAACATTCACGGAGAAGGATTTAGACTAATAGAAAGAAAATAATTTTACATGTTATTTCTTGGATGAAATTTAGTAATAGATTCAACTAAATGTTTTTTGTTTACATGTAAATACCTCTCAGTTGTAACAATATTTTCATGTCCTAGCATATTTTGTATAGTAATTAAATCAGCCCCGTTTTCTAATAAATGTGTAGCAAATGAATGCCTAAATGTATGAGGTCCTATTTTTTTCTTTATATCAGCTTTTTTATTTAAGTCACTTATAATTAAATAGATCATAATCCTAGTTAATCCACTTCCTCTTTCATTAATAAATAATGTGTCTTCATGGCCTTTTTTAATTTTTTGTGAATTTCTTTTTTCAATAATATAATTATCAATATAATTTTTAGCTTCATTACTAATTGGGACAAATCTCTCTTTATTTCCTTTTCCGGTAACTTTAATTACTGATTCTTTGAAAAACAAATCAGAAACTTTTAATGTTATTAGTTCAGACACTCGTAGTCCACAACTGTAAAGAACCTCTACTATTGCGGTATTTCTAAGGTTGTTTTTAGAGCTAGAGTCTATACTATTGATTATTTTGTCAATTTCTTTAGTAGTGAGTGTGATAGGCAGTTTATTACCAATTTTTGGTGTTTCTATATTTTGAAATGGATTTTCATCAATTAATTCTTCCAAAATAATATAATCATAAAACCTTTTAATTCCAGAAATTATTCTGGCTTGAGTTGACGACTTTACTTCCTTAGAAATTTGATATACAAATTCTTTAGCAATAGATTCGTTGATTTTAATAGGATTAATTTTTAAATCCTTAGAACTTAAAAATGATTTTAATTTTTCAATATCAAACAAATAACTATCAATTGTATTTTTTGATAAGTTTCTTTCTATTATCAAATAGTTTTTAAATTCTTTAATTAATTTTTCCCACTTCATTATTTCTTTTAAAATGTAAATTAAATATTATATTTAGACTTTATAATTTTCAATGAAATTACAAATTATTAATGGTCCTAATTTGAACCTTTTAGGTAAAAGAGAAAAAAATATTTATGGTAATCAGAGTTTTGATGATTACTTTGAAAAATTGAAAACTAAATTTAATAATTTGGATTTACATTATTTTCAATCTAATATTGAGGGTGAGCTTATTGAAAAAATTCAAGAAGTGGGTTTTGATTTCGATGGAATTATTATAAATGCTGCTGCTTATACACATACATCTGTTGGTATTGGAGATGCAATAAGGTCAATTTCTAGTCCTGTTATTGAGGTTCATATATCTAATACCTATTCAAGAGAAGATTTTAGACATAAATCTTTTCTAAGTGCTCATGTTAAAGGAGTGATTCTTGGATTTGGACTTAAGAGTTATGATTTAGCCATCGAAAGTTTTAATAAATAAAATTACAGATGAATAACTTCGTCATATGCTGCAGCTACAGCTTCCATTACAGCTTCACTCATGGTAGGATGAGGATGAACCGTTTTTAAAATCTCATAACCAGTAGTTTCCAGTTTTCTACCAACAACAGCTTCAGCTATCATATCCGTGACACCTTCTCCTATCATATGACAACCTAACCACTCTCCATATTTAGCGTCAAATATTACTTTCACGAATCCTTCACTTTTTCCAGACGCTTGTGCTTTTCCAGATGCTGAAAATGGAAATTTTCCAATTTTAATTTCATAACCATTTTCAATTGCTTGTTTTTCAGTGTAACCTACAGAAGCAATTTCAGGGCTACAGTAAGTACAACCAGGAATATTATTGTAGTCTAACGGGTTAACGTCATGGCCAGCTATTTTTTCAACGCATAGTATCCCTTCTGCAGAAGCTACATGGGCTAGAGCTTGCCCTTTTACTACGTCTCCAATTGCATAGTAATCTTTTATATTGGTCATGTAAAAATCATCAACTAAAATTTTATCATTTTCAGTTTTAATTTCTAAATCTTCTAACCCAATGTTTTCAATATTTGTTTTAATTCCAACTGCACTTAGTACAATTTCAGTATTAATAATGTTTTTTTCACCATTAGAATTTTTCAAAGTCACGTCAACAGAGTCAGAACTATTGATTTCTGCTTTTTCTAATTCAGTTGAGGTTAAAATATTAATTCCTTTCTTTTTTAAACTTTTTTCTAGTTCTTTGGAAATCTCAGAATCTTCCACAGGAACAATTCTATCCATATATTCAACTATTGTCACAGTTGTTCCCATCGAATTATAAAAATAAGCAAATTCAATTCCTATTGCTCCTGAACCTACTATTACAATATTTTTAGGTTGTTTCTCAAGTGTCATAGCTTCTCTGTAACCAATTATTTTTTTACCATCTTTTTTTAAAAATGGTAATTCTTTAGATCTAGCTCCAGTAGCAATAATTATTTTATCACCTTCAATTTTGGTTTCAGATCCATTTTTATCAGATATCTTAATTATTTTATCAGGCACTAGTTGCCCAAAACCTTCAAATATTTTTATTTTATTTTTTTTCATTAAAAAGTTGACACCCTTACTCATATTTTGGGCAACTTTTCTGCTTCTATTAATAACATTATCAAAATTTTTATCAAAATTTTCAACTGTTATTCCATAATCTTCAGAGTGTTTTATATAATCAAAAACCTGTGCAGATTTTAAAAGTGCTTTAGTTGGAATACAGCCCCAGTTTAAACAAACCCCTCCTAAGCTTTCTTTTTCTACTATAGCAGTTTTTAAACCCAATTGAGATGCTCTAATTGCTGTTACATATCCACCTGGTCCGCTTCCTAAAATTATTATATCAAATTTTTCCATAATTATTTATTAAATGATAAAGCAGCTGAATTAATACAATATCTTTTCCCTGTTGTTTCTTTTGGACCGTCATTAAATACATGTCCTAAATGTCCGTCACATTTTGAGCATTTAACCTCGATTCTGTTCATGTTATGAGTATAGTCTTTTACATATATTATCCTGTCAGGGATTGCTTGATCAAAGCTTGGCCATCCACAATTACTTTCGTATTTATTATTACTTTCAAATAATTTTTGATTGCATCCTTTGCAATTGTATGATCCTTTTTCAAAATGAAAATTATATTCTCCAGTAAACGGTCTTTCGGTGTACGAATTTCTAAGAACTTGATAGCTCATTTCACCAAGGGAATTTTTCCATTCTGTATCTGTTTTTATCATTTTTTTATTGTTTTGTGAGAAATTAATATTAGTAGCTAAAATTGCTATTAAAATAAGCACTCCTTTAAAATTTTTCATTTAATTAAA
>PADT01000055.1 GCA_002700465.1 Flavobacteriaceae bacterium
AAATAACAGCTTTTTTCATATATCTCTAATGCCTATCTTTTTAGTTTTTATCTATATCTCCTATGAAATAAGATTAACAAAAATGTTGTTAAAAATAGTTTGTTTTTTTATCGTGATCATTATTTCAAATAAAAAATCTTTAGTTTTATCTTTATTTAACAAATAACGAAATCGGATTAGTTTTATCAATATCTATATCTTCTTTTATTATTTTAAATTGGTTTTTCAGAATGATTTGTTTAAATACATCTATCCCTATCCAAAACCACCTTGGTTCTGAATTGTTTTGTAAACCGTCCGAATCACTTAAGGCATCCTTAATTAAGGTTTTATCTGAAAGTCTATAAATAAATTTTCTACTCGGTAAGTATTTTATTAGGTGATCTCGATTTTCTGGTTCACTTTTTAAATATTTGCGTGGGTCTGCATACATTATTAATAAATTACAATTTTTTCTGCACTTAAGATATAGGGATTTTATATATTCATTCGTACCTGATAAAGATATGTGGCAAAAAACATCGTAGCTAAATACATAATCTAAGGATTCATTTTCAATGTCTGATAATTCAAAATTATCTATATGTAAATACTCTATTGTTTGCTTTGATTCTTCTCCTAAGTTTTCCCAAAACTTGTTATGTTCAGCAGATAGTACATCTACACAAATTATTTTTTTGAATATCCCTAATTCATAAATAAATTTTGTCCACTGACCGCCGCCACAACCTATCTCTAGAAGAGTATCTCCTCTTAGGTTGCTTTTTAGGTATGACTCTAATCCCTTCTGGTTCCTTTTTTTAGAGTATCCCGTAAAATAGCCCCCGTGCCAGACTTTCTCGAAAGCTGCTAGATCTTGTTTAAGTTTTTCTTTTTTTTCAATCATGTATGCTTATTATAAGGGTAATTTAGTAAATTAAAGATATTTTAAAAATGAAGAAAATTATACAAAACAAATTTAATTATATTTCAAAAAACAATCCTCTTGTCTCTGTAGTTATCCCAAGTTTTAACAGATATAAATATTTAATAAATGCTGTTGAGAGTGTAAAAAATCAATCTTATAAAAATATTGAACTCATAATTATTAACGATGCTTCAACTGATAAGGAATATGAAAACCTTGACTTTGGAAAAAATTGTAAAATAATAAATCTTTCTCAAAACCAAAAAGAGCTTTTAGGATTTGGTCCCGGAAGTATAAGGAATTTTGGCTCAGACGTTGCAAGCGGAGATATTTTAGCCTTTTTAGATGATGATGATGTATGGGCAGAACATAAATTAGAGATACAGCTTGAAGAGATGGCTGTTAATAGCATTGGGATGTCTTCATCGGAGGCTTATTTCTGTGAAAAACCCATAAAAATTGGTTTATCTTATCCCCTTTATAACAGTGAGTATTACTTAAAAGATTTAAAGTATCTGTATAAAAAAACTAACTACATAAAAAAGAATAAATTACCTAAAATATGGGACTACGACTTTTCTTATATACACAATTGCTTTATTACTTCAAGTGTTGTCATTGAGAAAAAAATATACGACGTGTTAGGTGGCTTTAGGGGTTTGCCCTTGTGGGCTGACTATGACTGTTGGTTAGGATTACAACAGCTAACTGATAGTGTCTACATTGAGACACCCCTTGTTTATTACGATAGTCTTCATGGTGATGGCAGGAATTATAAAAAGTAACCAAAAAATTAAAATCCTTTTTATAATGCCAAAAATATATATTTTTTATAAATTATTTGATATTTACATAAAGAAATTCTAAAAAGTTGTCTATTTTTACTTCTTTACTAAATATCGGTTGTTTTTTATACTCCAAATATTTTTGTTCATTATTATCAATTTCTTGTATTAAGTCTAGAAGCTCATCATCTTTGTACTGTAAAATATCTATAAAACCCTGTTTGTTGAAGTCTTCATCAACGGTTTTAGCTCCATAATAAAGTGGTAAACATCCTGCTAATCTGCTTTCTAGTAATTTTTCTGTATGGTATCCATCTTTTATAGTATTTTCTAGGGCGAGATCAAATTTATAGTTTGAAATAGTATCAAATTTAAAATATTGTCCATTTGGAAGAGCTTTATTGAGACTATTTCTATCATACCTGTTGCCGTATAAATCTATTTTTTTGTAATTCGAAAAAAGTTTTATGTACTTCTCCCTGCTTGCATTAGGTTTTGAAAAAACAAAGCTGCAAAATTTCGTTTTAGTTCGTTTGAAAAATTCACTTTCATTTGAAATATAATCTAAAGGAAACCTCCATTGATTTTTATCTTTATATTTGTTTTCATCAAACCAGTCAAAGTACATGTACCAATTCGGAAGTCTAAAATTTGTTCCATTTTTATCACCCAGGTCAAAAGTTATTCTCAGGTCAGACTTTATACTGTCTGTGGGATATGGCTCACCTGTATAAAAAATCTTTTTTTTAAATTTATATTTTAATTTTTCATTACTATTCCCAAAAACACTAAAAAATATTAAATCTGCTTTTTTAGGCTCAACGACTTTTATGTCGTTAGTAATATTTTTTAAACAAGATACGAAGAAGTTATCATTTTTAGGAAAACCACCCCAAAAATCTAAGAAACTAACTTTCACTTTTTAAAATTGCAAAGTTATATAATTCGTAAGCAAATTAAAAATCTAACCATTCTGGATTTTCTAAAAACCACTTTACTAATTTCTCAAACCCTTCTTCCACGGAATATTTTGGCTCCCATCCTATAGATTTTATGAAGCTATCGTCTAATGCATATCTCAAATCATGGCCTGGCCTAGTTGAGTGGAAATCTACAAGTTCATAATTCAATTTATATCCTGAGAACTTAGAAATTAATTGTGCAACTTCTAAATTATTTAGTTCTTTAGTCCCTGGAATATTTACTTTTAAACATTTTGCCCCATATTCATCAAGGTTACCTTTTTTTACTAGCTCTAAATTTTGAACCAAAAACAGTACAGCTCTAGCTACATCTTCCGCATAAACATAATGCCTGCTTCCGGGTTTAGTCTTATCTTTATTGGAATGAATTAAAACTTTTTTGTTTTCCCTTAATTTCCAAAGGGTATTTGGAACGAATTTTTCAGGATGTTGCCTCTCTCCAAATACATTCATAGTATGAGTTATTAATATTGGTAAATCATAAGTATTTTCAAATGCGACCGCTAACTCTTCACCTCCTGCTTTAGATGCACTATAAGGATTTGTAGAATTATACCGATCCCATTCCTTGAAACTTATATTGTCTGGTGCAGGTCCAAAAACTTCATCTGTACTGAAGTAGACAAAAGTTTCTAATTTGTCTAAATTTCTCGCATAGTTCAGTAAATTTCCTGTTGCAACAACGTTGTCATATACAAATGTCATTGGATCTACAATAGACCTGTCAACATGAGAAGAAGCAGCAAGGTGGAATACATGTTTGACATCTCTAATCTGTGAATCAATAAGGTTATTAATTTCCGATTTTAGGTCATGATATATAATTTTAACTCTTTTTTTTGTCTCACTATCAGCATCTTTTAACATATGACTGAATCTGTTGAGATTTCCTGAATAATCAAGTCTGTCTATAGTAACTATTTCCCAATCAGTGTTATCTAATAGATGCTTTATTAGGATATGACCTATAAACCCCGCTCCACCAGTTACTAGTACTTTCTCACTCATTGTTGTTTAGTCTATCTGAATACATAATTTATTTCTTTCTATTTTAAATGTGGCTGGTTGGAATTACTAAATATTTTTCGACAGTTAATAATTTTCATATGCATCTTCATCGTCAATTTTAAGTTTGTACCTATAGCCGGTGTTTCTTCTTGAAATTGAATGATTATGTTCTATTGGGTTATATTTGTTAAAAAATTTATAAAATTCATATTCTATTGTAATTTTTTCTTCAATAATCTTATTGATATCTTGTGTCTTTAGAAAATTATTTAGTGACTTTACATCAGTACCAAAGTGTCCTGTCCTATATAAACCGGGTTGTTCACTCTGGGAAAAAAAGACTTTTTTTGGCTCCTCAGAAAAACTGACTAAAATTTCGGGGTCTTGGATTATTAATCTTGGTTCGAAATAAAAAATATAATCAAACTTTGAAATTAAATCAGAACAATTTTTAAGATTCTCTACAAGTCCGGCACCTTTATTTTTTTTTCCACTTTTGTTATTTTTTGATAATGAATAGATTGTATTTTCTGGGAGTAATTGTTTAATTTTATATGGAACTTTACTCAGATTTTTAATAGTGTTATCTGTAAAAATTGTACTATCAAAGGAATTAAAGACATTATTGGTTTTGAGTGAGCTTAATCCCAAAATGTATTGTTCAACTCTCTGGCTGCCCCATTGAATACTTATATTTCTTTTTTTAAAATAATCTTGACTTATAAACATTGAACTGTTTAAAAGTAGTACTGTTTTATTTTCCATATGATTCAACTATTCTATATATGTTAATCTTGTCTAAAAGAAAGGAAAACTTATTAGCACTGACAGAAGTTCTTACCATGTAAATAACTTTAATCATGTTTTCAAAGATATTTGTAATACTTATAGTCCTAAAACTATTTTAGAAATAGGGATTTTAGATGGATATTCTTTAAGTGCATTTGTAGAGCATACAAATGAAAATACAAAAATAGTAGCTGTAGATTTATTCGAAAAGTATGAATACAAATCAAGTAATCACTCAAGCATATTGGAGAGATTTTCCAAATATAGCAACGTAAAAATTGAAAAAGGTAATTTTTATGAATACTTCCAATTTATTAACAAGATAGATCTTATTCATATAGACATATCAAATGATGCAGATACCTATAAATTTGCTGTGGAACACTATCTACCCTTGTGTAATAAAGCACTGTTGCTTGAAGGTGGTTCATTAGAACGAGATAATGTTGATTGGATGATTAAATATAATAAACCGCCTATTAATAAATACTTAAAACAGATTAATGATAATTATGAAATTGAGATTATTCCTAAATATCCTTCGATTACTATAATTAAATCAGAGAAAATAAATGATTAATAACAAAAACATACCACTATTCAAAGTTTTTATGAGCGATGAAGCAATAAAGTCCTCTTCTGAAGTGTTAAGTAGTGGATATATTACACAAGGCCCAATTGTTGATAAATTTGAAAAACTCTTAATGTCATATTTTTCAAACGAACAAGTAGTAACAACTAACTCGGCGACATCAGGGCTTCACTTGATAATTCATATGTTAAAAGAATATGGCCTTGGAGATCAAAAAGTAAAGATTGAAGATACTGAAGATCATATATTGACAACCCCCCTTACGTGTACCGCAACTAATTGGCCAATATTATCTAATAATGTGAACTTAAGGTGGGTCGATGTTGATAAAACTAATTGTAATATTAGTCTCGATGACTTAGAAAAAAAGCTAAATAAAAATACAAAAGCTGTAATGGTTGTTCACTGGGGTGGATATCCAGTTGACCTAGTGAGACTTAAACAGATTCAAGAAAATTTTGAGAAAAAGTATGGATTCAAATTTGTAATAATTGAAGATTGCGCCCACGGATTTGGATCGAAGTTTAATAATAAACTTTTAGGCAACCATGGAAATATCTCAGTATTTAGCTTTCAAGCTATCAAGCATATGACCTCAGTTGACGGAGGATGCGTAATCTTTAATAGCAGTCAAGACTATGAAAGAGCTAAGTTACTTAGGTGGTACGGAATTGATAGAAATGAAAATCGAAAAGATTTTAGGTGTGAGGAAGATATTAAAGAAATTGGTTTTAAGTTCCATATGAATGATGTAAATGCTTCAATTGGAATTGAAAATTTTCATCATGTAACAAATGAAAAGTTAGAAATTAACATCGAAAATGGTCTCTACTACAACGACAAACTTAAAAATGTTCCAGGGGTACAAGTTATGGATTATTCAATGCAAAGTGAAGTCCCTTTTTGGATTTATACCATAAAAGTTAAAAATAGAGATGGGTTTATGAGGCACATGCAAGAAAAAAATATAGCAACAAGTAGAGTTCATGAAAGAAATGATATTCATACAGTTGTGCAAAAATATCTGACTAAACTTCCAGAACTTGATTCCTTTGTTGATGAAATGATTTGTATACCTGTTGGTTGGTGGGTTACTCAACAGGATAGAAAGTATATTGTAAATACCATTAAAGAAGGCTGGTAGTAGAAGGATTTAAAAGCTTTATTAACGGTATCTATCGCCAATTTAAAAAAAGCACAAATATGATTCTAATCATTTACCCATATTTTAAATATAATCATTAACATATTGGTATATGTTAATTGACTTAATAAGTCTAAATAAATCTATAAATTTAAACGTAGATAACATTGCTCATATTGGTGCGAATTTAGGTCAAGAAGTTTCAACCTACAATGAAATCTTTCCTAATTCATATGTTTACTTAATCGAGCCTCAAAAACTATTATTTCAAGAATTAGAGAAAAAATTTAAGAATAATTCAAAAGTCACACTGATTAATAAAGCCTTAGGTAATACCACAGGGAAAGTTAAACTTAACTCTTCTTCAACAAATAAAAGTGCAGCTTCGATTTTAGAACCTTATCTGCATAAAGATATTCATCCAGAAGTAATTTTTGAGGGTTCTGAAGTTGTTTCGATAGACAAATACAAAAATTTAAATTTGAAAAATGTTAATTTCTTAAATATAGATACACAAGGTTACGAATTAGAAATACTTCGTGGCTTGGAAGAAGAAATTAAAAACATAAAGTATATACAAACCGAAATAAATAATGTGCCACTTTATAAGAAGATGCCACTTCTAAAAGATATTGATAAGTTTTTACAAAATGCTGGATTCATAAGGCTTATAACAGTTTTTTGGAATGAGGAGTGTCACTGGGGAGATGCATTTTATATACGAAAAGTAGATGCAAAATTAAGAACCAGAATCAGATGTATTATAAAAAATAAACTTTTTAAATATAAAATTTTTTATAGAACAACTATACGAGTCAGGAAATTGCTTAAATAAAATGTTTGTAAAAAAATATACTTTTAGCTTAATATTGTGTTCTATATGTTAAATATTTTCTACAATCCAATTTACGTTAAGCAGAAAAAAGTTTTTTTAACAAAGCATCTTAAACATTCAGTTTTCTTAAATTATTTTATCAGTATAAATTATTTTTTAAATAGGCCAATTAATGAAAAATATATTCAATCAGGGCCTCATAAAAGAATGAACAATCTTTTACATACATTCGCAAACGATCCAAAAGTGAACTTCAATTCTATAAAATACGATAGTTCATATATCATTCAATTTGATAAATATGGACAATCTATTTTGGAAAAGATTATAAAAAATAAGAATATAAATACAAAAGTCATAATTGGGCCACTTTATAATATAAAGCAAGACGAGAAAATTAATTCGTTAGCTAGAGAATATCCATTTATTAAAAAGTTGGTTGCATCAGAAATTGCTTATAAAAATTCATCTGAGATAAATTCAAATTACCTTAAAGAATCGACTGTGATATGTCCATCAGGAATTATTGATAAAAAGACAGTTTTAGAAAATCTGAGTTTTGAAAATCGTAATTCTAAATGCTTAATTTATTATAAAAAAAGAGAGAACCATGAACTTAAATTAGTTTTAGACTTACTCGATAACAACAACCAAAGTTATGATGTTTTCGAATATGGAAAATACAATAACAGAGATCTGATCGAAGCAGCAAAAAGTTATAAATTTGGAATCATCATAAACGGAACAGAGACCCAAGGTTTTGCCATACAAGAGATCATGGCTTGCAATCTACCGTTACTAGTATGGAATAAAACAGTTAATTATTTCAATAACCTTGAACTCTCTGGAACTTCAGTCACTGTTTGGGATAAACATTGTGGTGAGCTAGTTTATAATTTTGAACAGCTTGAAAAAAAGTATAGTTATTTTGTTTCAAATTTGAAAAACTACAACCCTGCAAGATTAATTTTGGAAAAATTAACATTCGAGAAATTTAATTCAAATCTAAAAGAAATGTTTAAATCATAAAATATGAAAGAGAACATTTATGGCTTAACTGTAATAGTTCCATTTTTCAATGAAGAAATAACTTTAAAAAAATCTATCATCAGGTTAAATGAAGTAACAATAATAAAAGAAATATTTCTTGTTGATGACTGCTCCATTGATAGATCTCCAAAAATAGGAAAGCTCTTAGAGAAAAATATAAATAAAGTTAGATATTTTAAAACACATAAAAATCTAGGAAAGGGTGGTGCTGTGGTGTATCCACTGAAAGAAGTTAAAACAAGTCACATTGTGATCCATGATGCTGACTTGGAATACAACCCTAATGATATTTATAGAATATTTAACGCCCTAACGTCTAATGAATTAATTATTTTAGGAACTAGATTTGATTTCAGAAATAAAAATGAAGTAAAAATGAACTTAACACTTGAATATATTGAAAAGGTTTCGACTAAATTATTCAATAAATTATTTAATACAAATTTAACAGATATAGGTAGTGGATATAAATTGATACCAACAGACTTTCTTCAGAAATCATCTTTTTCAGAAAAAGGATTCTTTTTTGAAATTGAGTTGCTTGCAAAATTCTTAAAATTTGGAGGTCTTGTGTACGAAGTGCCTATTAGTTACCATGGTCGAAGTAAAAGTGAAGGTAAAAAGAACAATTCACTTATTATGCTTAGATTTCTAATTAAAATTCTTTTAATTAGAATAAAATTTAGCAAGTATTAATTAAATGAGAGGTAAACCCCTTTGTTTCCTATATAGATGCTTGTATGCATTATCCAGCTTAAAAAATTAATTAATCTTGTAATTGAATTTAACAATATTAATGCTGGTGTAATTTGTATTTATAACCTTTGATCGAAACCATACTCTTAACTCTTTTTCGCTTTAATTGCTTAAGAAGCTATAAAAATATCTCTAGTTATTTCCCAATTTAAATTGTTTTCTTTTGCCCAATTTATCAAATATTTTTTTTCTGGATACACTTCCTTTTTTTCAGAATTTTTACCAAAAAGCCTAAAATCATCTATCAATACGGTAGTTTTGATGAATTTTTTTAGATACTTTGATATTATCTCTAATTCATATTCAATTGGTGTATCCTTTTCACCTTTGAATGTGTCTTCACCAGACCAATGTCCGTCTAACCAAAAACTTACAATCGAATCTTCATCAATATCAGATAATATCTCGTTTAAATACTCTTCAGATGTACCATTTAAAATTTTTAAATTAGCTACTTCAGAAAGGGCATCCTTAGAATATTTAAAATATTTTTCTGAAGGTTCAATTGTAAAAACAAATTTTGATATTTTGGAAAGAAAATCAGAAGTTTCCCCTCTATACGTACCAGTTTCAACCCAGATAGTATTTTTAGAACTATATTTTTGCAAAACTCTTTTTTTTATAAAGTGTGGAAATGGTTCTTCAAAATTATAAATATTTTGCCATATTAGGATTTCATCAAGCTCTCTTATGGTTAGTTTTAAATTTAATAATCTTAAAAACATGTTTTTAATTATATTCTTCATACAGCTAGTTTAATTATGTGTCAAAGTTGTAGTAGCTGCTTTATAAAGTTCATGTTCTGAGTTATAAAAAATTAATAAATTTTAAGGGATATTGGCAGTAGATATAAATTAATACAAACAGACTTCCTTCAGAAATTATCTTGTTCAGAAAAAGGATTCTTTTTTGAAATTGAGTTACTTGGAAAATTCTTAAAATTTGGTGGTCTTGTGTGCGAAGTGCCTATTAGTTGTCATGGTCGAAGTAAGAGTGAAGGAAAGAAGAACAATTCACTTATAGTGTTCAGGTTTCTAATTAAAGTTCTCTTAATAAAGAAAAGTTTAGTTCTTATCTGATTAATAAAAGCTATAGAAGCTTCTTATTAATTCTTGGGAAAATCTCAAAACCAAATAAAGTTTTGACTAAATTCATAGGTGTAAATAATAAAAACAAAGGCAGTCCACGCTTTAAAAGCTTTGAATTGAAAGTATTATTTCTACGAAAGTAAATACGAAAAAATGTATCTAGGAATACTTTTTTACTTTTTAAGAAATCTTTTTTGCTCAAATCTTTATGTGAGTAATTATGTTTTATATACATCGTAGAATTTTTTATATCGTAATTCCTTTTTTTAGAAGAGTTCCATAGGTTCATTGATGAAATCAATCCTCCGTAATCATTAGTAGCTTTAACAAGGCCATAATGATAACTCTCATTTTTTGCCAAAAAAATTGATTTATTGGACTTAATTCTTTTATCATCTCCATGTGCTTTTTTTGTTATTCTGTCAGTAACTTTTAGTAAGTTTAGGTCACTCTTTTTCGTTTTAATTCGATCAAAGAGGTCGAGGTCATCATGTCGATTATAGATATATTCGTTAAACCCATTTACTTCTTGGATTATTTTATTTTTAACCAAAAAGTTACCGGCATCATTATCGTTGTTTGTAAAAAGAATATGATCATATTCTGTATATTTTAATTTATTGAAATAATTAGCATCTATAACAACGTCAGCATCTATCTTTAATAGGTATTCAGTTTTTATAAATTCCAAACCAGCGTTGTATGCTCTAGTTATCCACCAGGATCTCTCATTTTCCACACGGATAACATCTACTTTATCATTATTTATACTTACAGGAATATCTGAAGAAAAGTCAATGACTACATGTTTTGATAGACTGTCAATGTTTTGACAAGCCTCAATACAAGATATAAGATCTTCGGTTCTATTCATAGAAACAGTTAATGCAGTAAT
>PADT01000056.1 GCA_002700465.1 Flavobacteriaceae bacterium
AAACTAAAATCATCAGTTTTTTGAAGCAATTTTTGCCTTTTATTTTCAACAATCGACTCTCTCAAATCTTCCCCAAAAACCTTAAGCATAATTACACTTAAATTAGTGTCGGACGGCAGCACTTTATCAATTGGCACAGAGGACAGAGCAGCAAAATGTCTATCTTCACTAAATGATTTAGCTAATACTAACCTATTGCCTGACATTGTTCAAATTGGTAATGAAATTAATGCAATGATTTTGCAAAACGGAGAATTAAAGTGGCCTATTGATTGGGTAAGAAACTCGTCATTAATTAATAAAGGAATTAAAGCAGTTAGGGATATTAATTCGTTAAAAAATAAACAAATTGAAATAATGTTACATATTGCTCAGCCTGAAAACGGACTATGGTGGTTTGAACAAGCTAGCGCAGCAGGAGTCATAGATTATGATTGGATAGGGTTGTCGTATTATCCTATGTGGTCTGAATATGATTTAAATTCTATTGGTACACCCATTAAAACACTAATAGAAACATATAATAAAAAACTAATGATTGTTGAAACCGGATATCCTTTTACATTAAATAATGCAGATTCAGCAAATAATATTTTTAATGAAAATGCATTAATTACTGGCTATCCTGCATCTGAGCAAGGACAATTAAACTACTTGAATGATTTAAAAACAAAAATATATCAAAGTGGAGGAGAAGGAATTATATATTGGGAACCTGCTTGGGTATCAACAGGTTGTTCAACATTATGGGCAACTGGTTCGCATTGGGACAATGCCACTTTATTTAATCATAATAATAAGTCTAACTTAGGAATTCAATTTTATAATGCATCTAAAAATTAAATATTATTTTGAGACAGTTATTTAGATTAATTAGTTTACTTGAAGGAATATCTTATTTATTACTGCTTTTTATTGCAGTACCTATTAAATATTATGGTAATGATGAATTTTATGTAAAACTACTTGGAATGCCGCATGGACTTTTATTTATGAGTTATGTAGTTTTTGCAATTATTTTTCGAAAAAAATTTAACTGGAGTTCTAAATCTTTTCTTATTATATTAAGTGCTTCTGTAATCCCTTTTGGGACTTTTTATATTGACAAAAAATATTTAAGAAATAATAATCTTTAAATGAAAAAACTAACTATTCTGTTATTTTTATTTGCTACTTTTTTACAATCGAATGAATGTATTGCACAAAACTCTATTTTAGAAAACAAATATATTTTTAAGGAAGGAGATTTTAATGGTATTGGAAAATGGTATATGGGTAGAGAGATTGCTTATGTTATGGGTTATCAAGGAATTGGTTGGTTAGAAAGGTCCGAACGTGAAAAAGAAGAAAACGTTTCTAAATTGATTAAAAACATGAGAATTAAATCTAATGATGTTATCGCTGATATTGGAGCAGGTTCTGGCTATCATACATTTAGAATGGCCTCTTTAGCTCCAAATGGTTTAGTGTATGCTGTAGATATTCAAACTGAAATGTTGATGGCTATTGAAAACAAAAAAACTTTTAGTGAAATCAGTAATGTTGAAACAATTCTTGGAACTGAAAAAAGTGTTCAACTTCCTAAAAATTCAGTAGATAAAATTTTATTGGTTGACGTATATCACGAATTTAGTTTTCCATTAGAAATGATTTTTTCAATGAAAAATGCATTAAAATCAAATGGAGAGTTGTTTTTGATCGAATATAGAGCGGAAGATCCATTAGTTCCAATAAAAAGAATACATAAAATGAGTCAAAAACAAGCTGTTAAAGAAATGGAAGCAGCTGGCTTTAAACTTAGAAAAAACATAGAGAATCTTCCGTGGCAACACTGTATGGTTTTTGTAAAAAAGTAAATTATTAGCGCTAAATGAAAATTTTAGAACAAGAAATTACTGTTTCAAAAAATGATTTAGATGATTTAAATCATGTTAATAATGTGGTTTATGTTAACTGGATACAAGAAATTGCAAAAAATCATTGGAATGTTCTGGTTTCCGATGAAATAAAAGATAATTATTACTGGGTTTTATTAGAGCATAATATTAAATATTTGCATTCAGCCTTATTGAATGAAAAAATTATAATAAAAACTTATATTGAAGAAACTAAAGGAGTTAAGTCGAGCAGAATAGTCGAAATATTTAATAAGGGAACTAACCAATTGTTAGTAACTTCTAAAACCATATGGTGTTTGATTAATGCCAAAACAAATAAACCCTCTAGAATTAATGATGAAATTAGAAAAGCCTTTAGTTGATTTATTAAATATTAAAATGAAATATTTATTACTGTTAATAGCTATTTTATCGTCTTGCAATCTTGATATAAACAATGAATCACCTATTGTTGAAAAAGTTACTGTAAATGACATCACTCTTCCTAAAGGGTTCACTATTTCTAAGCTTTATGAACCAACAGATCACGAGCAAGGTTCTTGGGTCAGTTTTGCTAAGGATGATAAAGGGAATTTTTACGCATCTGATCAATATGGAAGTATTTATAAAGCTACAATTAAGAAATCCAGTGGAAGGGACAGTCTTCATGTGAAAGAATTAAACCTCAATGTTGGTTTAGCTCAAGGTTTACTATATCACAATAATGAATTATTTGCCTTAGTAAACTCTTATGATGAAAAAATCAAAAGTGGTTTGTATAAGGTAATAGATTCCAATAATGATGGTGAGCTTGACACTGTCAAAACATTAAAAACTGTAAATGGTAATGGTGAACATGGACCACACAGCATCGAGTTGGCACCTGATAAAAAATCAATATATATGGTTTTTGGTAACCATACTGATATTCCTAGTGATGTACACGGTCGTGTTCCTGAAGTTTGGGATGAAGATAATTTGTTACCCATAATTAAGGATCCTAGCGGACATGCAAATTCAAGAAAAGCGCCTGGCGGTTGGGTAGCTCAAACAGATTTTGAAGGAATAGATTGGACATTGATTGCTGTTGGGACTAGAAATACATTTGATATAGCTTTTAATCGAGATAACGAGTTGTTTGGTTTTGATTCTGATATGGAATATGACCTAGGAATGCCTTGGTATCGACCGATTCGATTAAATCATATAACTAGTGGAGCAGACTTTGGATGGAGAACTGGAACCGGTAAATTTCGAGATTATTACCCTGATAATTTATCGGGAATAGTAAATTTAGGACAAGGGTCTCCAACTGGTTTATTGGATGGAACTGGATTAAAATTTCCAGCATACTATCAAAATGGATTGTATTTGTTTGATTGGAGTTACGGAACAATGTATCACGCTAAATTAAATCCAAAAGGAAGTTCTTTTGAAGCTGAGGTTACTGAATTCATTTCTGGTGTACCATTGCCATTAACAAATGGCTTAGTTGGTGATGACGGAGCATTATATTTCTTAACAGGTGGTAGACGTCTTGATTCGGGGTTGTATAGAGTAACTTATAAAGGTGAATTACCGTCTGAAGTACTAGAATTAAAAGAACGATCAATTGGAAAAAAAGATCGAGAATTAAGACATGAACTTGAGCAATTGCATATTTCACCTGACCCAGTCAAGATTTCCTTTATCTTAAAGCATTTAGATCATGAAGATCGTGCTATTCGATTTTCAGCAAGAGTTGCCTTAGAACATTTAGATTTTAAATACTGGAAGGATGAAATTAAAAATAATAATTCTTTTGAAACAACCTTAGAGTTAGCGTTAGCAATTGCACGTCATGGAGATGACAATACAAGAAATAAAGCACTTCATATTTTAACAAATATTAATTGGGAAAACCTTAAGGATTCTAATAAATTGAATTTTATTAGAGCAATCGATTTATTGATGATAAGATTGGATAATGGTTTACCAATAGAAATAAAAGAAAAGATCAAAGATTTATTCTTACCAGCTTATTTAGCAAGTTCTGAAACAGTGAACATGGAATTATGCAAGACTTTAAGTTATTTACAGGTAGAAGAAATTATTGATTTAACATTGCTAGAAATGGAAACAAATACCTCTTTGGATGGTATGAAAGAAATCTACTTGTCTAGTGATATTACTGAAAGAAGTGAACAATACGGAAAAGACGTAGAAAATATGTTGGCAAACATGCCAAATCAACGTAATATAAGTTATGCCCATAGTCTAAGTTACCTACAAAAAGGTTGGTCAACTGCAGCTAGGGAGCGTTATTTTCAGTGGTTTGGTAGTGCGCTTCAAAAAGCTGGTGGTAAAATGTATTTAAAATTCATAAAGGCTATTCAAAAAACAGCATTGGAAAATGTTCTTGAAGAAGATAGAGAATACCTTTTAGAATTAACTGAAATTGCTGCTATCCGTAGTTCAGATGATATGAATGATGTAATACAGCCACAAGGTCCTGGTACTGATTGGACAGTTGAACTATTGATGTCTGCCTATGAAAAAAATTATAAAAATGCCAGATTTGATAGTGGTAAAAATATGTATAAAGCCACATTGTGTATTTCATGCCACAGCATGAATGGAGAAGGAGGGGTCTCAGGACCTGAATTAACTCAAATAGGCTCAAGGTTTTCGGTTGATGCTATTGGTGAAGCAATTATCAATCCATCGGGAACAATAGGGGACAGGTATCAGTTTTCAAACTATTATTTGAATGACGGTTCTGTTGTTACTGGAATAGCTATAAATGAAGATGAAAAAAATATTGAAGTAAGTATAAGTCCTTTTTCTTCTGATGTCATAGTTAATATTAGAAAAGATAAATTAAAGAATATTGAATTATCAAAAATTTCTCCAATGCCCTCAGGTTTAATTAACAGACTTAATGAACAAGAGCTTACAGATTTAATTGCCTATATGCTCTCAACTGGAGATCCAGAAAAAATGAAAAAATGAAACATTTTGAGGTGTTAAGTAAACAACAAAAAATTAAAAATTTAATTTTATTTCTTCTGTTTGCAATTTTTGCGTTATTACAATTAAATGATCTTGATGGTGAGTTGTGGTTTTCTATATATCTTATTGTATCTCTTTTATGTTTGTACAACACCTTCAAGGCTATTCCTAAGTCTATTTTGATTTTATCAATTATAGCTTTAATGACTTACTCTGCATTTCATTTCTCATTATTCATTGATTATTTAAATACAGAAAATAAGGAGGAGATTTTTGGAGAAATGGTCTATGATAAACCATATTTAGAAGGTACTAGAGAGTTTATTGGACTCTTATTAGCTGCTTTTGGGATTATGTATCAAATAAAGATTAGAAAACTCAAATAATTACTATTCAGATTTTATCGGAAATCCACGATCTCTCATTAAAGCTTCAATTTTAGCATCTCTTCCTCTAAATAAACGGTAAGCTTCCTCTGGATCAATTGAATTTCTTGGAGAAAATAAATAATCTACTAATTTTTTAGCAACATCTTTATCATAAAATCCACCTGGAGCCTCAGTAAATGCTTCCGAGGCATCAGCAGTTAGTACATCTGCCCACATGTATCCGTAATAGGCAGTTGCGTAACCTTCACCTGAAAAGACATGTCCAAAGTGTGGTGTTCTGTGTCTCATTGGTAATTCAGATGGCATATCAAGGTCTGCTAACGTTTCTCTTTCAAATTTATCTACATCTATATTTGTTGGGTCCGCTAAATGAAATTTCATGTCCATTATAGCAGAGGCTAAATATTCAGTTGTTTCAAATCCTTGATTAAATGTAGATGCTTTTTTTATTTTAGCAATTAGTTCTTTAGGCATTGGTTTGCCAGTCTGATTATGAACTAAAAACTGATTTATTACTCTGTCTGTAGACAACCATCTTTCAAGAAGCTGCGATTGAAATTCAGTATAATCTCTAACTCCACTGTTTAAAGTTGGGTATTTGACATTAGAAGCAAAAAAGTGTAATGCATGTCCAAACTCGTGAAAGAAAGTTGTAGCGTCGTCCCATGAGACTAATAATGCTTCACCTGGAGCTGGCTTAACAAAATTTGAATTATTTGAGGCCAAAACATTTGTTTTTCCATCCATGGTAGTATGACTTCTATAGGTTGTAGCCCATGCTCCAGACCTTTTTCCTTGTCTAGCATAAGGATCTAAGTACCACAATCCAATATGCTTACCTGAGGATTTATTTACAACTTCCCAAACATTTACATCTTCATGAAATACAGGAATTTTACCTTCTTTTAAAGCAATAAACTTATAATCAAATAATTCTCCTGCCACATAAAACATAGCATCAGTTAATTTATCTAGTTGTAAATATTGTTTGACTTCGTCAGAATTTAAATCATATTTAACTTTTCTTACTTTTTCAGCATAGAATCTGTAATCCCAAGGTTCTATTGTGATTTTGGTATTCGTTAGCTTGTCTGCAACTTTTTGCATGTCAGAAACTTCTTCATCAACTCTAGCAATAGCAGCAGGCCACACTGCTTCCATTAATGCCATTGCATTTTCAGGTTTTTTAGCCATCCTGTCTTGTAATCTCCATTGAGCATAATTTTCATGTCCTAACAAACCAACTCGTTCTTTTCTTAATCTTAATATTTCGGCTATTATTTGATTATTATCAAACTCATCTCCATTATCACCTCTTGAATAGTAGTTTTTCCAAACGATTTCTCTAATTGATCTATTAGTAGAATATGTTAAAAAAGGATCCATTGATGATCTTGTGTTTGTAATTGCAAATTTGTCTTCAAAACCTTTGTCTTGTGCAATTTTTTTTGCAGATTTTATAAATCCGTCTGATAACCCATCTAATTGAGATTCATCTAAATAGGTAACATAATTTTCTTCATCGTGTAATACGTTGTTGGAAAAATCGTTATAAAGCTTAGAAAGTTCTAGATTAATTTCTGCATATCGTTGTTTTTTATCATTATCTAAAGCAGCTCCATTCATCGCAAAACCTTTGTAAGTTAAATCTAGAACTCTTTGTTGATCATTGTCTAAAGGATTTGTTTTAGAGTCGTTATAAATAGCGCTGACTCTGTTAAATAACTTTTCATTTTGATTGATTAATGTGGAGTATTCAGAAAGTTTTGGCGCTAACTCACTTTGAATTTTTCTAAATTCAGGACTAGACATATTACTAGATAATATTCCATAATAGGGGTAAACATCACTCAAAAGTTTTCCAGACCTTTCCATTTCTTCGATAGTATTTTCAAATGTTGGGGCATCTAAATTATTTGCAATTTTATCTATATCATTAAGGCTTAATTCCATTCCTTTTAGCATTGCTTCTTTGACTAGTTTGGGAGACATTTTGTTAAAGGCAGGAACGCCTCCAAATTCAGAGTTTTTGTCTGACCATTGTTTTATCATGGGATTAGGATTGTTACAGTTTACTAAAAAAAACGAAGTAATTAGGATTAAAAATAAATTTTTCATGCTTAAGATTTGATGATTCTAATTTAAAGATAGTGCAAATAATTTGTCTATTTTGATTGCACTAAGAATTGAATTGATTGTTAATGTTTATAGATTGTATTTTGGACTCCATGAAACAACTTTTTTCAAATCCATAGCACGTATTCCCATATCTACTGCAAAGGATACAGCAGCACCACTTTTTAAATTGGATAATGGAACAGTATTATTAATAATCGAGGATTTAAAATCTTCAAGAGCTTGTCTTGTTGGTTCTAAATGATTAAAATTAATTAGATTACCTTTTCCCTCTGTCCAACTTTGTGTTGCTCCAGAAACACCATCAACATTTCCT